>NZ_VFSI01000002.1:0-206735 GCF_006385825.1 Streptococcus sp. D2
CTGCAACTAAACCAAATGCAGGCAACGACATCGTTAAACCAGCAGATAAGACAGCAGTTAAAGATCCAGCTAACTTAACTCCAGAAGAGAAGAAAGCGATCGAAGATAAAGTTAAAGCTGTAAACCCAGGTGCAACAGTAGTTGTAGATGATAAAGGAAATGCGACAGTCACAACCCCAGAAGGTAAGACAGCCGTAATTCCAGCAGCAGACTTGACGAAAGATCCAGAAACTGCAACTAAACCAAATGCAGGTAACGACATCGTTAAACCAGCAGATAAGACAGCAGTTAAAGATCCAGCTAACTTAACTCCAGAAGAGAAGAAAGCGATCGAAGATAAAGTTAAAGCTGTAAACCCAGGTGCAACAGTAGTTGTAGATGATAAAGGAAATGCGACAGTTACAACTCCAGAAGGTAAGACAGCCGTAATTCCAGCAACAGACTTGACTAAGTCACCAGCAGACGCAGCTAAAGCAAATGCAGGAAATACAGTAAACACACCAGCAGCTAAGGTAGAAGTTAAAGATCCAGCCAAATTAACAGATGAAGAAAAAGCTAAAGTTAAGGAAGCAATTGAGGCAGTAAACCCAGGATCTAAAGTTGTAGTAGACGATAAAGGAAACGCAACAGTCACAACCCCAGAAGGTGATGTAGTAGTAATTCCAACAACAGACTTAACTAAATCACCAGCAGACGCAGGTAAAGCAAATGCAGGAAATGCAGTAAACACACCAGCAGCTAAGGTAGAAGTTAAAGATCCAGCCAAATTAACAGATGAAGAAAAAGCTAAAGTTAAGAAAGCAGTAGAGGATGTAAACCCAGGATCTAAAGTTGTAGTAGACGATAAAGGAAACACAACAGTCACAACCTCAGAAGGTAAGACAGCAACCATTCCAGCAGCAGATGTAACTAAGTCAGCAGCAGATGCAGGTAAAGCAAATGCAGGAAATGCAGTAAACACACCAGCAGCTAAGGTAGAAGTTAAAGATCCAGCTAACTTAACAGACGCTGAGAAGAAAGCAATCGAAGACAAAGTTAAAGCTGTAAATCCAGGATCTAAAGTTGTAGTAGACGATAAAGGAAACGTAACAGTTACAACTCCAGAAGGTAAAACAGCAACCATTCCAGCAGCAGATGTAACTAAGTCAGCAGCAGACGCAGGTAAAGCAAATGCAGGAAATGGAGCAAACACACCAGCAACTAAGACAGTAGTAAAAGATCCAGCTAAGTTAACAGATGAAGAAAAAGCAAAAGTTAAGAAAGCAGTAGAGGATGTAAACCCAGGATCAACTGTAGTAGTAAATGATAAAGGTGATGTAATCGTTACTAAAGGTGATGGAACAGTATTAGTAATCCCAGAACTTGACTTAGTAATTCCAGAAGATAAATTAACTGATCCAACTCAACAAAATGGTGTGAACACACCAGCAACTAGAGTGTTAGTTGGAGATAAAGCTAAATTAACAGCTGATGAAATTGAAAAAGTTAAAGAATCAATTAAAGCAGTCAACCCAGGATCAACTGTAGTAGTAGACGATAAAGGAAACGCAACAGTTACAACCCCAGAAGGTAAGACAGCAACAATTCCAGCAGCTCAATTAGTTAAAGATGCTAAAGATGTTGCAGCTAAGAACAATGGTGAAAACATCAATGTTGACTTCGAAAAAGAAACAGTAGCAGACTTCAATAACTTAACGGATGCAGAAAAAGAAGCTGCAAAAGCTAAGATTAAAGGAGCAAATGCTGATGTAGTAGAAGTTATCTTCGACAAAGCAGGAAATGCAACTGTAATTACTAAAGATGGTAAAGTTTACACAATCGTAGCTAAAGATATCTTCAAACAACGTCCATATGTACCATCAAATGGTGGCGGCAATAACAGTGGTAACGGTAACGGAACTTCTGGCAATAACGGAGCAACTAACACTGATGCAAAAGTGGATAAAGCGAAGTTAGAAGGTGCTATTCGTCAATTAGATGAATTAATCGTTAAAGAATCAGCTAAGCTTGATGCAGAAACTGCAAAAGAAGCGAATGCATTATTAGCAGATGCTAAGAAAGTATTTGCCAATGCAGACGCAAGTCAAGCAGAAGTGGATGCAATGGTTAAACGTATCGAAGGCTTTATGGCGAAAGTTGCTTCATCAACTGATCATGCAACTCCAGCTAACGACCAAGCTGCTCAAACACCAGCTGTAGATACAGCTACTACTCAAGCAGCATCAGCACAAGCAAATGCGCGTAAAGTAGCTAAAGAATTGCCAAATACAGGTACAGCAGATTCTACTGTAGCTATGGTAGCAGCTGCAGCAAGTGCATTACTTGGTCTTGGTCTTGCAGGTCGTCGTCGTAAAGAAGACGAAGAAGCTTAATTGGTAGATTGTTTGATAAACATCAGATGATAAATCCGATTTTCAAAGCTTAAACAAGTACCTCTCACAAGAAAATCTCCTAGCAGGAAAGCCTGCTAGGAGATTTTTGCATTTTAGGAAGTGGACGGTTGACTTGGTAACCAGCTAAGGGTGAAGGTTAGTTGCTCAGCTTTTAAGAGGTCTTGGTGTTGAATACTAGTTATAGAGGTATTATCTAGTCTACATTCTTTTACAAAGTTAAAATGGCTGTGGTTTTGTTTAGTATGGATATCCAGCCATTTATCTTCTTTAGCCAGATAGATTCGGAGGTGGTCAAAGAGAGGGATTCCGAGGTCATAGCTTGGTTTTCCTGGACAGGTCGGATAAAAACCGAGAGCTGACCAGATGTACCAGGCCGAGAGACTGCCGTTATCCTCATCGCCAGGATAGGCTTCCCAACTTGGATGAAAAGCTTTTTGACGGAGAGTCTTGATGAGAAGGGCAGTGTAGTCAGGGTAATTGCTGTAGCGGAAGAGATAAGGAATGTGGAAACTCGGCTGGTTGGAAATGGCGAGTTGCCCAAAAGGAGCAGTAGCCATCTCGCTCATTTCGTGAATCTCGTAGCCATAGCCTGTTGTCTCAAAGAGAGGAGCCTCCTGACAGGCTTTTAAAAGATAGTTGCTAAAGGCTTCTTTTCCACCCATAAGTTGGATCAAACCTGGGATGTCGTGGAGGACACCTAGGGTTGCTTGAATGGCTGAACATTCGGCATAATCACGTCCCCAACTATAAGGAGAGAAGTCAGGGCGGAAGTTGCCTTGACCATCACGCGCTCGCATGTAACCTGTCTCAGCATCAAATAGATGGCGGTAATTTTGTGACGCAGTTCTATAAGTTTCCGCGATGTCATTCTGACCGAGTTTTTCGGCACAGCTGGCGATACAAAAGTCACTATAGGCGTAGTCTAGGGTATGGCTAACACTTTCGTGGTGGTCGGTAGAGAGGTAGCCCAGTTCTTGGTATTGGGCTAGTCCGTGGCGACCATTGATGCCGAGAGGGTCGGACTTGGTGGCTGTTTCAAGCATGGCTTGGAGGAGTTCTTCTTCTAGGTCGGTGGCCATGTCCTTGCAGGCGCTATCTGCGATAATGCCGTCTAAAAGGGTACCTGGCATCATACCCCGTTCATCTGGAGCCAACCATTTTGGAAGGAATCCAGTATCACGATAGATATTGAGAAAGCCTTCTAAAAAGCGGTGATAGTGCTCCGGTATGATAAGGGCAAAGAGGGGGAATGTGGTGCGGAAGGTATCCCAGAAACCATTGTTGCTGAAGAGGACACCAGGCTTGACAGTTCCAGTAGCCAGATCCTTGTGGATGGCGTGCCCTGATTCGTCAACCTCATAAAAAGTCTGAGGAAAGAGGAAGAGTCTGTAGAGGCAGTGGTCAAAGAAGGTTCGGTCAGCCTCTCCTGTCTCTATAATATCAAAACGATGGAGGAGATTTTCCCAATCTTTTTGTGCACTTGCTTTGCAGTTATCGAAGTCTTGTTGAGGTAGATTAAGCAGTGCTTGAGAAGGAGAGATGAAAGAAGTCGCTAGCTGAATTTCAGCATGACTATCTGACAGGTCGATTCGCCAGTCTCCACCTTCTTGGCTAATAGCAAGAATATCCGTATTCATTTGCAGGACTGTGAACATCGTTAGTGGATTTTTGTTGGTTTCAGTTTTTCCCTCTTGTCGCAGGGCAAGAGTTCGCTTATCTACTTGATCCATGGTCAGTTCCTCTGCTGCGTGAAGATAGAGGGAGAGGGCTTTGCCTTGCTTTTGCTCCAAACGAATAGAAGCACCGTAGCAAGTCGGTGTGAGCTGGGTTTCAATCTGATAGCGCAGGGAGAAAATCTTCAGATAATGAGGTTGGAAAGAGGCCTTATCCATATCATAGGAAGACTGACGATGGAAGAGACTGTCTCCACCCAGTTGGCCTGTGACAGGTGTCAGAAGGATCCAAGAGTAGTCCCCAATCCAAGGACTGGGCTGGTGGGTTAATCGAATCCCCTGAAAGATAGGCAGATGTGGATCAAAAAACCAAGATCCATCCTGGTCACTGGTCTGGGGCACAAAGTAATTCATCCCGAAAGGGACGCCCGTATAAGGCAGAGTATTTCCCCGAGAAAAGGCATGCTTGCTGGCGGTCCCCAAGCGAGTATCGATGGTTTCAAGTAGTGGTTTCATAGTCTTTCCTTTAGCTGTTTTTCTACATTATATCAGAAAAAGAGGGTCTTTAGAAAAGGAGTTTTAAAGATAACTATTTTGTAGAAAAATGACTATCATTTGTGTATGTATTTTCTGCCTTAAAAGCTATATACTGAAAATGAAACTTGTTTGAAAGAGGATACTGCACGATGATTTATTCAAAAGAAATTGTTAGAGAATGGCTGGATGAAGTAGCAGAACGTGCTAAGGACCATCCAGAGTGGGTGGATGTCTTTGAGCGTTGCTATACAGACACCTTGGACAATACGGTTGAAATCCTAGAAGATGGTTCAACTTTTGTCTTGACTGGGGATATTCCTGCTATGTGGCTTCGGGATTCGACAGCCCAACTCAGACCCTACCTTCATGTGGCTAAAAGAGATGACCTCCTGCGTCAGACCATTGCTGGTTTGGTCAAACGTCAGATGACCTTGGTACTCAAGGATCCTTATGCCAACTCATTTAACATTGAGGAAAACTGGAAGGGGCACCACGAGACTGACCATACAGACCTTAATGGATGGATTTGGGAACGCAAGTACGAAGTGGACTCTCTTTGCTATCCTTTGCAGTTGGCTTATCTCCTTTGGAAAGAGACTGGCGAGACTAGTCAGTTTGATGAAACTTTTGTTGCAGCGACTAAGAAGATTCTCCATCTTTGGACGGTAGAACAGGACCACAAGAACTCTCCTTATCGTTTTGTTCGTGATACCGATCGTAAGGAAGACACTTTGGTAAATGATGGCTTTGGACCTGATTTTGCAGTGACAGGTATGACTTGGTCAGCTTTTCGTCCGAGCGATGACTGCTGTCAGTATAGTTACTTGATTCCGTCCAATATGTTTGCAGTAGTAGTCTTGGGTTACGTGCAAGAAATCTTTGCAAAATTAGACCTAGCTGATAGCGAGAGTATTATTGCTGATGCTAAGCGTCTCCAGTCTGAAATCCAAGAAGGAATCGAAAACTACGCTTACACCACCAATAGTAAGGGTGAAAAGATTTACGCCTTTGAAGTGGATGGCTTGGGAAATGCTAGCATCATGGATGATCCAAACGTACCAAGTTTACTGGCTGCGCCGTATCTGGGCTATTGCGACATTGAAGACGAAGTGTATCAAGCAACTCGTCGCACTATTTTGAGCCCAGAAAATCCCTACTTCTACCAAGGAGAATATGCTAGTGGTCTCGGAAGTTCTCATACCTTCTATCGCTATATCTGGCCAATTGCTCTTTCTATCCAAGGCTTGACAACAAGAGATAAGGCAGAGAAGAAATTCTTGCTGGATCAGCTGGTTGCTTGCGATGGTGGGACAGGTGTCATGCATGAAAGCTTCCACGTGGACGACCCAACTCTCTACTCTCGTGAATGGTTCTCCTGGGCCAACATGATGTTCTGTGAGTTAGTCTTGGATTACCTGGATATCCGCTAATACTCTTCGAAAATCAAATTCAAACCACGTCAGCTTCGCCTTGCCGTACTCAAGTACAGCCTGCGGCTAGCTTCCTAGTTTGCTCTTTGATTTTCATTGAGTATAAGGAGCTCGCTTTAGTTTCACCGATTCGTGTCAGAATCACACCTTTACATTTAAAACGTTAAAATTTAAATTTAGAATGAGGTTTTACTTCATGGAAAATGTTGTTGTACATATTATCTCACATAGTCACTGGGATCGTGAGTGGTACTTGCCTTTTGAAAGCCACCGTATGCAGTTGGTGGAATTATTTGACAATCTCTTTGATCTCTTTGAAAATGATCCTGAATTCAAGAGCTTCCACTTGGATGGTCAAACCATTGTCCTTGATGACTACTTGGAGATTCGCCCTGAAAATCGCGACAAAGTTCAACGCTACATTGACGAAGGAAAATTGAAAATTGGTCCCTTTTACATTCTGCAGGATGATTACTTGATTTCAAGTGAAGCCAATGTCCGCAATACCTTGATTGGCCAAGCAGAAGCTGCAAAATGGGGCAAATCAACCCAGATTGGTTACTTCCCAGATACCTTTGGAAATATGGGGCAAGCGCCTCAAATCCTTCAAAAATCAGGCATTCACGTAGCAGCCTTTGGTCGTGGTGTGAAGCCGATTGGATTTGACAACCAAGTCCTCGAAGATGAGCAGTTTACTTCTCAGTTTTCAGAAATGTACTGGCAGGGTGCGGATGGTAGTCGTGTCCTCGGTATCCTCTTTGCCAACTGGTACAGTAACGGGAATGAAATTCCAGTTGATAAAGATGAGGCCTTGACCTTCTGGAAACAAAAATTGTCAGATGTGCGTGCCTACGCTTCGACTAACCAATGGTTGATGATGAACGGCTGTGACCACCAGCCTGTACAGAAAAATCTGAGCGAAGCCATTCGTGTGGCAAATGAACTCTTCCCAGATGTAACCTTTGTTCATAGTTCCTTTGATGAATATGTTCAAGCTGTGGAAGGTGCCCTTCCTGAACACTTATCAACGGTTACAGGTGAGTTGACCAGTCAGGAAACAGACGGCTGGTACACACTTGCCAATACTTCTTCATCACGTATTTATCTCAAACAAGCCTTCCAGGAAAATAGTAATCTGCTAGAACAAGTGGTAGAACCCTTGACCGTCATTACTGGTGGACATAACCACAAGGACCAGTTGACCTATGCTTGGAAAACACTTTTGCAGAATGCGCCGCATGATAGTATCTGTGGCTGTAGCGTGGACGAAGTTCACCGTGAGATGGAGACACGTTTTGCCAAGGTCAACCAAGTCGGAAACTTTGTTAAGAGCAACTTGCTCAATGAGTGGAAGGGTAAAATTGCTACGGCTAAGGCTCAAAGTGATCACCTCTTTACGGTTATTAACACAGGCTTGCATGATAAGGTCGATACGGTTAGTACAGTAATTGATGTGGTGACTTGTGATTTCAAGGAATTGCACCCAACAGAAGGTTACAAGAAGATGGCTGCTCTTACCTTGCCAAGCTACCGTGTGGAGGACTTGGATGGTCGTCCTTTAGAGGCTAAAATCGAAGACCTCGGAGCTAATTTTGAGTACGATTTACCAAAAGATAAGTTCCGCCAAGCTCGTATCGCTCGCCAAGTGCGCGTGACCATTCCAGTTCACCTAGCGCCACTTTCTTGGACAACCTTCCAATTGCTGGAAGGAGAACAAGAACACCGCGACGGTATTTACCAAAACGGAGTGATTGATACGCCATTTGTAACGGTGAGTATGGATGACAACATTACAGTCTATGACAAGACAACTCACGAAGCTTACGAAGACTTTATCCGCTTCGAAGACCGTGGGGACATCGGAAACGAGTATATCTATTTCCAACCAAAAGGCACAGAGCCAATCTATGCAGAGCTTAAGGGTTACGAGGTCTTGGAAAACACAGCTCGCTACGCTAAGATTTTGCTCAAACATGAATTGACTGTGCCTATCAGTGCCGATAAAAAGCTAGAAGAAGAGCAAAAAGGCATTATCGAGTTTATGAAGCGTGAGGCTGGACGGTCAGAAGAATTGACAAGCATTCCTCTTGAAACTGAGTTGACTGTCTTTGTTGACAATCCACAAATCCGCTTCAAGACTCGCTTTACTAACACTGCTAAAGACCACCGTATCCGTCTCTTGGTCAAGACTCATAACACGCGTCCAAGCAATGATTCCGAAAGCATCTATGAAGTGGTGACACGACCAAACAAACCAGCGGCTTCATGGGAAAATCCTGAAAATCCTCAACACCAACAAGCCTTTGTCAGTCTGTATGACGATGAAAAAGGTGTGACTGTATCCAACAAGGGATTGAATGAATACGAAATCCTTAGAGACGACACCATTGCCGTGACTATTTTGCGTGCATCAGGTGAATTGGGTGACTGGGGCTACTTCCCAACACCAGAAGCTCAGTGCTTGCGTGAGTTTGAAGTCGAATTTGCGATTGAATGCCACCAAGCCCAAGAACGCTTTTCAGCCTATCGTCGTGCTAAAGCCTTGCAGACACCATTTACTAGCCTTCAGCTTGCTAAACAAGAAGGAAGCGTGGCTGCGACTGGTAGCCTCTTGAGCCATTCTGTTCTCAGCATACCGCAAATCTGTCCAACAGCCTTTAAGGTATCTGAAAATGAAGAAGGCTATGTTCTTCGTTACTACAATATGTGTAGTGAAAATGTACGTGTACCGGAAAGTCAACATCTCTTCCTTGACCTACTTGAACGACCATACCCAGTTCATAGAGGCCTCATTTCACCACAAGAGATTCGTACAGAATTCATCAAAAAAGAAGAAATTTAATTTCAAAAAGTAAACATAAAGAGAAAGGAGGGGCGAAAAGGTAAGAACTAACTGCTGATTCGCCCCTTTTTATGGTAAAAACAATGACTATTGCAACGATTGATATCGGAGGGACTGGGATTAAGTTTGCCAGTCTGACTCCTGATGGGAAAATACTGAATAAGACAAGCATTCCAACGCCTGAAAGTTTGGAGGATTTACTAGCTTGGTTAGATCAGTGCTTGTCAGAGCAGGATTACAGTGGGATTGCTATGAGCGTTCCAGGCGCGGTCAATCAAGAGACAGGTGTGATTGATGGCTTCAGTGCGGTGCCCTACATCCACGGATTTTCTTGGTATGAGGCGCTTAGCTCTTATCAGATTCCTGTCCATCTGGAAAATGATGCCAACTGCGTTGGACTCAGTGAATTACTGGCTCATCCAGAACTTGAAAATGCAGCCTGTGTCGTGATTGGGACAGGGATTGGCGGAGCCATGATTATCAATGGCAGACTTCACCGAGGTCGCCACGGCCTGGGTGGAGAATTTGGCTACATGACCACCCTTGCCCCTGCTGAAAAGCTCAACAACTGGTCGCAACTAGCGTCAACTGGAAATATGGTGCGATACGTGATTGAAAAATCTGGTCAGACTGATTGGGACGGTCGCAAGATTTACCAAGAGGCCGCAGCAGGAAATGACCTTTGCCAAGAAGCCATTGAGCGCATGAACCGTAATCTGGCGCAAGGCTTGCTCAATATTCAGTATCTCATCGATCCAGATGTCATTAGTCTGGGAGGCTCTATCAGTCAGAATCCCGACTTTATCCAAGGTGTTCAAAAAGCTGTCGATGAATTTGTCGAAACCTACGAAGAATACACGGTCGCACCAGTTATCCAAGCCTGCACCTATCATGCAGATGCCAATCTCTACGGTGCCCTTGTCAACTGGTTACAGGAGGAAAATCAATGGTAATTTTTACAGGACTTAGTTCCAAACAAACTCAGGCAATCGACTTGCTAACAAAGCATATTTCTTTACCAGATGTGGAAGTATCTGTCGCCCAGTCTGACCAAGCCTCTATCTCTATCAAGGGTGAGGGTGGTCACTATCAATTGACCTACCGCAAACCTTACCAACTCTACCGTGCCTTGTCCCTGTTGGCAACATTCCTAGCAGAAGGTGACAAGGTAGAGATTGAGGAACAAGCAGCTTATGAAGATTTAGCCTATATGGCAGACTGTTCTCGAAATGCGGTGCTGAATGTGGCTTCTGCCAAGCAGGTGATTGAGGTCTTGGCTCTCATGGGCTACTCAACCTTTGAGCTCTACATGGAAGATACCTACCAGATTGAAGGGCAGCCTTACTTTGGCTATTTCCGTGGAGCTTATTCGGCTGAGGAGTTGCAGGAAATCGAAGCCTATGCCCAGCAGTTTGACATGACCTTTGTGCCTTGCATCCAGACCTTGGCCCACTTGTCAGCCTTTGTCAAATGGGGTGTCAAAGAAGTGCAGGAGCTCCGTGATGTAGAGGATATTCTCCTCATTGGCGAAGAAAAGGTTTATAACCTGATTGATGGCATGTTTGCTACTCTATCTAAACTACAAACTCGCAAGGTCAATATTGGGATGGACGAAGCCCACCTGGTTGGTTTGGGACGCTACTTGATTCTGAACGGTGTTGTGGATCGTAGTCTCCTCATGTGCCAACACTTGGAGCGCGTGCTGGATATTGCTGACAAATATGGTTTCCACTGCCAGATGTGGAGCGATATGTTCTTTAAACTTATGTCAGCAGATGGGCAGTACGACCGCGATGTGGAAATCCCAGAGGAAACGCGTGTCTACCTAGACCGTCTCAAAGACCGTGTGACATTGGTTTACTGGGACTATTATCAGGATAGCGAGGAAAAATACAATCGCAACTTCCGCAATCATCATAAGATTAGTCATGACCTTGCCTTTGCAGGTGGTGCTTGGAAGTGGATTGGTTTCACACCCAACAACCATTTCAGCCGTCTAGTAGCTATTGAGGCTAATAAAGCCTGCCGTGCCAATGAGATAAAAGAAGTCATTGTAACGGGTTGGGGGGACAATGGTGGGGAAACTGCCCAATTCTCTGTCCTACCAAGTTTGCAAATCTGGGCAGAACTCAGCTATCGCAATGACCTAGACCGTTTGTCTGCTCATTTCCAGACCAATACAGGTTTATCAGTTGAGGATTTCATGCAGATTGACCTAGCCAACCTCTTGCCAGATCTACCAGGCAATCTCAGTGGGATCAATCCTAACCGCTATGTCTTTTATCAGGATGTTCTCTGTCCGATCCTTGACCGACACATGAAACCTGAACAGGACAAACCGCACTTCGCTCAGGCTGCTGAGACCCTTGCTAACATTAAAGAAAAAGCTGGAAACTATGCCTATCTTTTTGAAACTCAGGCCCAGTTGAACCATATTTTAAGTAGCAAAGTCGATGTGGGACGACGCATTCGTCAGGCTTACCAAACGGATGATAAAGAAAGTCTGCAAGAAATCGCAAGACAAGAATTACCAGAACTCAGAAGCCAAATCGAACACTTCCATGCTCTCTTTAGCCACCAATGGCTGAAAGAAAACAAGGTCTTTGGCTTGGATACAGTTGACATCCGTATGGGCGGACTCTTGCAACGCATCAAGCGAGCAGAAAGTCGTATTGAGGCTTATCTGGCAGGTCAGCTTGACCGTATTGACGAGTTAGAAGTGGAAATCCTGCCATTTACTGACTTCTACGCAGATAAGGATTTCGCAGCTACAACAGCCAACCAGTGGCATACCATCGCGACAGCCTCAACGATTTACACGACTTAGAACAAGAATACTGTGGCTTATGCAGAGTGTTTCTCGTGAAACATCCCTTTCTTCAAAAGTACTCCACATAAAATAATTTGTGGAGTTTTTTCTATAATTAGTAGTTTAACCTAACCTTCAAATAGGAGTATACTAATAATGTAATCGTTATCAAAAGTCTAAAAAGGAATTTTTAGATGGGTATCAAAATAAAAAAGGGAGGAAATTATGAATAAGTTTTCAAAAACCTTGAGAGATAACTGGATCTTTCTCTTGATGGTTTTGCCAGGGGCACTCTGGTTGATTCTATTCTTCTACATTCCAGTATTTGGGAACGTGGTTGCCTTCAAAGACTACCACATGACTAGTAATGGTTTCATAGATAGTATCATGAATAGTAAATGGGTCGGACTCGATAATTTCAGATTCTTATTTAGTTCAAAAGACGCCTTTATTATTACACGAAATACTGTCCTCTACAATCTCGGCTTTATCTTTATTGGTTTAATTGTATCTGTAGGGATTGCCATTATTCTCAGTGAACTCCGTTCTAAGAGAATGGTTAAGATCTTCCAAACTTCCATGTTGTTCCCTTACTTCTTGTCTTGGGTTATCATCAGTTTCTTTACAGATGCCTTCCTAAACATTGATAAAGGGGTGTTCAACCATTTCCTAGAGTCTATCGGAATGAAGGAAATCAATTTCTACGCTGACTTAGGTATCTGGCCATATCTCCTACTTTTCCTAGGTATTTGGAAAGGTTTTGGATATAGCAGTGTCATGTACTATGCAACAATCATGGGAATTGATCCAACCTACTATGAAGCAGCAACGGTGGACGGTGCTAGCAAATGGCAACGAATTCGCAATGTAACCATTCCACAGTTAACACCGTTGGTAACCGTATTGACTATCCTGGCAGTAGGAAATATCTTCCGTGCAGACTTCGGTCTCTTCTACCAAATCCCCCATAATGCTGGTCAGCTTTATAACGTAACCAACGTCTTGGACGTATATGTTTATAATGGTTTGACCCAGACAGCGGATATCGGGATGGCTTCAGCGGCAGGTCTCTACCAATCAGTAGTCGGTTTGCTTTTGGTTATCCTATCAAACTTACTTGCAAGACGAGTTGATCCAAACTCAGCCTTGTTCTAGAAAGGAGGAGAATATGGCAGAAAAGAAAATTAAAAAAGAAAAAATTGATAATGTCGGCATTCACTCCTTCAGTAAGAAAGCAGATATCTTCTTCAGTACCATTTCTGGTTTGATCGCCCTCTCTTGTATCCTACCCTTCGTATTCGTTATCGTTATTTCGGTGACAGATGAAAAGAGTATCCTTCAAAATGGATATAGCTTCTTCCCGTCACAATTTGGATTAGACGGATTTGAGTTCTTGGCACAGTTTAAGGATAAAATCTTACAAGCCCTCTTCATCTCAGTCTTTGTAACCGTAGTTGGGACATTGACAAATGTCTTTATCACAACAACTTATGCTTATGCCATTTCACGGACAACCTTTAAGTACCGCAGATTCTTTACAATCTTCGTTCTACTTAGTATGTTGTTTAACGCTGGTTTGGTACCAGGTTATATCGTGGTCACTCGTTTGCTTCAACTTGGTGATACAGTTTGGGCCTTGATTGTTCCAATGCTTCTCTCACCATTTAACATCATCTTGATGCGTTCCTTCTTTAAGAAGACCATTCCAGAAGCTATTCTAGAATCTGCTCGTATCGATGGTGCCAGTGAAGCACGGATCTTCTTCCAAATCTGTTTGCCATTGTCACTACCAGGTATCGCAACCATCACGCTCTTGACAGCACTTGGTTTCTGGAATGACTGGTTCAACGCCCTTCTTTACATTAAGAGTGACAACTTGTATCCATTACAATATTTGCTCATGCAAATCCAACAAAATATGGACTACATCGCCAAAGCAGTCGGCCTATCTGGTCAACTGGGAGTTGCTCTACCGAAGGAAACAGGACGTATGGCCATGGTTGTGGTCGCAACCCTTCCAATCGCAATTTTGTATCCTTTCTTCCAACGCTACTTTGTAAAAGGTTTGACTATCGGTGGTGTGAAAGAATAGTACTTGTTGAGAAAAAATATTTCTCATTTCCCAACTTCCCTTGTGTGAAGTTAAGATCATTACATTGTTTATAAGTTTAAAAATAAAAAAAGGAGTTTTTATCATGAAAAACTGGAAAAAATATGCTTTTGCATCTGCTAGCGTAGTCGCTTTGGCTGCTGGTCTCGCTGCTTGTGGAAACCTTTCAGGTAACAACAAGAAAGCTGCTGATTCTGCTTCAGGTGAAAAACCTGTTATCAAAATGTACCAAATCGGTGACAAACCAGATAACTTGGATGAATTGCTAGAAAATGCCAACAAAATCATTGGAGAAAAAGTTGGTGCTAAATTGGATATCCAATATCTTGGATGGGGTGACTATGATAAGAAAATGTCAGTTATCACATCATCTGGTGAAAACTACGATATCGCCTTTGCATCTAACTATGTTGTAAATGCTCAAAAAGGTGCTTATGCTGATTTGACTGACTTGTACAAGAAAGAAGGGGCAGAGCTTTACAAAGCACTTGACCCAGCTTACATCAAAGGTAACAGCATCAACGGTAAAATTTACGCAGTTCCAGTTGCAGCCAACGTTGCCTCATCTCAAAACTTCGCCTTCAACGGAACTCTTCTTGCTAAATACGGTATCGATATTTCAGGTGTCACTTCATACGAAACACTTGAACCAGTCTTGAAACAAATCAAAGAGAAAGCTCCAGATGTAGTGCCATTTGCGGTTACTAAGAACTTCATCCCATCTGATAACTTTGACTACCCAGTTCCAAATGGACTTCCATTCGTTATCGACCTTGAAGGAGACACTACTAAGATTGTAAACCGTTACGAAGTGCCTCGTTTCAAAGAACACTTGAAGACTCTTCACAAATTCTATGAAGCTGGATACATTCCAAAAGACGTTGCAACAAGCGATACTTCATTTGACCTTCAACAAGATACTTGGTTCGTTCGTGAAGAAACAGTAGGACCAGCTGACTACGGTAACAGCTTGCTTTCACGTGTTGCTAACAAAGATATCCAAATCAAACCAATTACTAACTTCATCAAGAAAAACCAAACAACACAAGTTGCTAACTTTGTCATCTCAAACAATTCTAAGAACAAAGAAAAATCAATGGAAGTGTTGAACCTCTTGAACACTAACCCAGAACTCTTGAATGGTCTTGTTTATGGTCCAGAAGGCAAGAACTGGGAAAAAATTGCAGGTAAAGAAAACCGTGTTAAAGTCCTTGATGGCTACAAAGGAAACACTCACATGGGTGGATGGAATACTGGTAACAACTGGATTCTTTACATCAACGAAAACGTTACAGACCAACAAATTGCAGATTCTAAGAAACAATTGGCTGAAGCTAAAGAATCTCCAGCGCTTGGATTCATCTTTAACACTGACAATGTGAAATCTGAAATCTCAGCTATCTCTAACACAATGCAACAATTCGATACAGCTATCAACACTGGTACTGTAGACCCAGACAAAGCGATTCCAGAATTGATGGAAAAATTGAAATCTGAAGGTGCCTACGAAAAAGTATTGAACGAAATGCAAAAACAATACGACGAATTCTTGAAAAACAAAAAATCATAAGATCAATTGATTTCGTGTATTCATTCCTAAACATGTTGACACCGCCTCCTCAGGTATTACTAAAGGAGGTGGTGTTTTTGTACTAATGAACAAAGCTATAAGGATAAAATATGAATATAGATTAATTAAATTAATACCTCTATTAGTTTAATTAAGTAGATTTTTAGAATAAAGTAGCTTATAATAAGAGTACAATGAAAGCGCTTAACATTGTGAAAATTCATCTTGTTCTGATTTAAGAGATCTATAGATATAAATTTTTAAGCAGTCGTATATAGATGTATATCATTTACACAGTTCTATATACTTAAAAATTGATACAATGATCAATTTAAACGAGGTAGGTGAAAAATGATAAAAGTTGTTCTTTATTCTTTTTAGGAACAAGAAATTTTACATGAGGTTATTCAAATGAAAAAAACACCCAATCGATGGTTAATTTTGGCAGCAGCCATTTTAACGAATCTATCTCTAGGTGCAGGTTACGCCTGGTCAGTCTTTCAAAAGGCGCTGCTAGAAACCAATGCTAGTCAAGGATGGGTTCAAGCTCAAACTTCTTTGGCCTTTAGTATTTCTTTTGCAATGGTACCTGTTGGTATGATTATTTTCGGTCCTAAGGTTGATTCAGCAGGACCTAAGAAATTTGTATTCCTAGGTGGTATTCTCTTCGGTGCTGGTATGTTTGCTACTGGATTTGCTACTTCTCTTCCAGTCCTTTACCTCACTTACGGGGTTGTCCTAGGACTTGGTATTGGTTCAGCTTATGGAGCATCTACTTCAGTTGCCACTAAGTGGTTCCCAGATAAAAAAGGTTTAGCTGGTGGTTTGACAGCAGCAGGTTTCGGGTTAGGCCCGCTCATTATCGGTCCAGTTGCCAAAGCTTTGATTGCTTCTATGGGGGTTTACTCAACATTCAAAGTATTGGGTATCATTCTTCTAATTGTTATTTGCACTTCTTCATTGGTAATGGAGAAAGCTCCTGCAGCAGCGCCGGCATCTGGAGCATCTCAACCAGAAGGTAAAACTTACAAAGAAATGCTTCGTGATGGAAATTACTGGCTTCTATGGTTGATTTACGTTCTTGGTGCTACTGGTGGAATGATGATTATCGGTACTGCAGCATCAATTTCTGACCAGTATAAACTTGTAGGAGAAGCTACACTCTTCGTTATGCTGGTATCTATCGCTAATACATTTGGTCGTATCTTCTGGGGTACGGTATCTGATAAGATTGGTCGCTATCCTACTGTTATTGCCATGTTTGGAGCGGTTGCTACTGGTTTGTTGCTCACAGCTTTATTCAAAGGTCCTGGAAGCATCTTGGCCATCCTTGGAATTATGATGGTTGCCTTGTCATTTGGAGGCTTTCTAGGTTCATTCCCAGGAATTACTGCTGAAAACTGGGGAGTTACATACGTAGGGACAAACTATGGATGGATGTTTACTGCTTATGGCGTAGCTGCTATTGCTGGTCCTCAGTTAGGAGCACGTCTTGCACAGGCAAACCAAGGAGATTATACAATGGCCTTCTTTATCGTTATCGGCATGGCTATCCTTGGTATTCTACTCCAACTGTTCTATATGGCTAAAGTTAAAAAAGTTTAAAAATGAATCCTTGGAAAATCCAAGGATTTTTTAAAATATAATTGATACTAAGTGTAGTGTACAAGAAATTTTTTTCTAAATTGAAATATAGCAATTTCCAGTCAAATAAATTGCATTCGTTTTCTTAAGCAGGTATACTAGTATGGATAAATAAAAAAATTTAGAAAATTTAAGAATAGAAAAGAGAACAAATCTTATGGCAAAAGATATTCGTGTCTTACTTTACTACCTTTATACTCCAATTGAAAATGCAGAGCAATTTGCTGCAGACCACTTGGCTTTCTGTAAATCAATCGGTCTTAAAGGCCGTATCCTAGTCGCTGACGAGGGAATTAACGGGACAGTTTCAGGTGACTATGAAACAACTCAAAAATACATGGACTACGTGCACAGCCTCCCAGGTATGGAAGACCTCTGGTTCAAGATTGACGAAGAAAATGAACAAGCCTTCAAGAAGATGTTTGTTCGCTACAAGAAAGAAATTGTCCACCTTGGTTTGGAAGACAACGACTTTGACAACGACATCAACCCACTTGAAACAACAGGTGCTTACTTGTCTCCAAAAGAGTTCAAAGAAGCTCTTCTTGACGAAGATACAGTCGTTCTTGACACACGTAACGATTATGAGTATGACCTCGGACATTTCCGTGGGGCTATCCGCCCAGATATCCGCAACTTCCGTGAGTTGCCACAGTGGGTTCGTGATAACAAAGAAAAATTCATGGACAAGCGCGTCGTGGTTTACTGTACAGGTGGTGTTCGCTGTGAGAAATTCTCAGGCTGGATGGTCCGTGAAGGCTACAAGGATGTTGGCCAATTGCACGGAGGAATCGCAACTTACGGTAAAGACCCAGAAGTCCAAGGTGAGCTTTGGGATGGGAAAATGTACGTCTTTGACGAGCGTATTGCAGTAGATGTTAACCATGTCAACCCAACCATCGTAGGGAAAGACTGGTTTGATGGAACACCATGTGAACGTTATGTCAACTGTGGAAATCCATTCTGTAACCGTCGTATCTTGACATCAGAAGAAAATGAAGACAAGTACCTTCGTGGATGCTCACACGAGTGCCGTGTTCACCCGCGTAACCGCTATGTTTTAGAAAATGAATTGACACAAGCAGAAGTTGTCGAGCGCCTAGCCGCTATTGGTGAAATCTTGGATCAAGCAGTTACTGTATAATATCAAACAGTCCTCAGGGGCTGTTTTTCTATGCTTTTTACTCAAAAATCTAAAGTTTGTTTCTGTATCTTTCAGAAAAATAGGGTATACTATATGTAAACGATTTCAAAGGAGCCCAGTTATGACGAAAACATTTTTTATTCCAAATAAACAGAGCATTTTAGGAGAACAGGAAATTTTGACTGCCAAGTCTACCTTGGCCTTGCTAGACGGTTTGGAGTCACATAGCTATGATGCCGTCTATCTCCGTCAGCCTCTTAATCGTCTCGAGTATGTCGAGTGTGCGATAGTGGGACAATCACAATTTCTCTTTAAGGTCAGTTATGCTGATGGTCAAAAGGCTTACCGTGTCGATCTTCCTGACCTACTAACGAAGACAGACTGGCGGATTATCAAGTCATTTTTAGATGCTCTGCTTGCTTATACAGGAACTGAGATTGAAGGATTAGATGGTTTTGATTTTGAAGCTTATTTCCAAGCAAGTATTCAAGCCTATCTGACAGACACTGCAGCCCGTTTTACGATTTGCCAAGGAATTTTTAATCCTGTTTTCTTTAGTCATGAGGACTTGAAAAGCTTTTTAGAGGCAGATGGTTTGGCACAGTTTGAAGCGCGTGTACGTGCAGTTCAAGAGACAGACGCCTACTTTGCAAGAGTTTCCTTCTATCAGGATGGAGAAGACCAAGTGCACGGTGTTTATCATCTGGCTCAAGGAGTCAAGACAGTGTTACCGAGAGAACCATTTGTTACTGCTGCCTATATTGAGCAATTGGTGGATAAGGAAGTCAAGTGGGAGATTGACTTGGTTCAAATCACAGGAAATGGCTCTAAACCAGAAGACTATGAAGCCATTGCCCGATTGGACTATGCAAGATTCCTAGAGTCACTACCAAAAGCATTTTACCAGCAACTAGATGCCAATCAATTAGAAATTCAACCCATCTTAGAAAAAGATTTTAAAGCATTAGCACAAGAAGAGTAAAGCAGAAGCAGGTCAAGTGACTTGCTTTTTGACATAGAAAAAATCCTGCCATGAAAGACAGGATTGCTACTTAATGAAAATCAAAGAGCAAACTAGGAAGCTAGCCGCAGGCTGTACTTGAGTACGGTAAGGCGAAGCTGACGTGATTTGAATTTGATTTTCGAAGAGTATGAAGTTTAAAGAAAGGCCAAGATACGAAGGTAATCCCCAATCAGTGCGACTTCAGCTACAAAGAAGAGGAGGATGATCACTCCGTTCACAAGGACAGACAAGAATAATTGATAGAAGGAGTCGGTTTCACTTGATTGACTAGGTCTCGTAATGATATGGAGGCTAGCAAGTAGAATGATTCCAATGCTAATCACACACAAAAGAGCTGTAAATCGTAGACTATCAAAGAAGGCAAAGAAACTAGCAATAGCAGTGAGGAAGATTGGAATTGCCAAGAGTTGACTATACTGTTGGAGAACCTTTTCTAGCGTCCAGTCCTTTTCCTGGTGGATAAATCGTCTCACGACGAAACTACCCAAGAGGAATGAAAAGAAGAAGAGTGTTGTCGCTACTAGGATAGAGATAATCGAAAAGAGACTTAATGAAGCAAATTGTTCAGGGAAGTGATTATGCATAGTTGCTATATGTCCATAGTAAGCATGTTTGATGTGGTAGATACTAAAGAAAAAGGAAGACGCAGAAAACAGAATGAGCAAGAGAAGGGCTGTGTAACTGTGTGTGCTACTTGTTTCAAGATTGCTCGTAGGAGATTTGAGAGCTTCCACTAGCCAAGACCAAAAATCAAGCGCTTGCTCTTTCCATCTATCCGTAGATTTTGGAGTTTGGTCGGGGATATAAGGACTTTCTAAGGATTGACTGATAAGAAGTGGCTCTTTCGTGGTTGTTTTTTGCTGAGGAAGTGCCTCTTGGCTTTCTTCAGCTATAGTGACTTTCTCTGTTTCTTCAGGAAGATCTTGCTCTTCTTCAGTAGAATCTAATGCTTTCTTTTCTTCTATTTCTGTTCTCGCTTCACCGTCTTCAGGCGTTTCAATTTTCTCTTCTTGCTGGCTTTCCAGTTCGACTGCAGCTTGAGAGACTTCCTCCTCTACTTGAGTATTTTTTTCAATTGGTGTATCGAGATCGGCTATCCTTTCTTCAGCCTTGTCTGCAACATCTTGGACTTGTTCATCAGGCTTGTTCTTGCTTGTTGTTTTTACAAAATCATTACTTTCAAACCATTCTTGTTTCATGGTAGAACCTCCTTTTTAGTGGGTTATGTGTCATAGTGGTCGATATAAATAGGTTTATTAAGGTCTGTTAGCTGTAGTTTCAAGACTAATATAATCATCAGCCTTAGCGATGAGTTGACCTTTTGCATCAGTTTTTTCAGTTTTGTAAGGGTTGCTTAATTCGTTGGGGTGGCGTTGACTCTCATCTCTCGATAACTGATAAATAGGACCATGGTGACTCGAGAGGTCTAAGTTAATTTCTTGGCTTTCTTTTTGAGTTAGCATGATACTGAGCGCATTTTTAGAAGATAGTTCTACTTTACCATATACTTTAATATTTTCAGCGTGGAAGTGCTTCTCTGTTGACTCTAGCTGACTATCTGTAAGGTCTGTATCAAAGATATTGACGATATTAGGGGTTGTGAGTTTACTGTTTTTGATACGACTTCCTTCAATTCGGAGGAGATAGCCATTTGTATTGAGAGTTGCATTTTCAAGACTAGCATTTATGATGGTGGTTTGTCTGCGATTGGCTGAGATGTTGATTCCTTTTAGGCTTCTTCCTTTTGGTAATTGGAGAATAACTTCATCAAAACGACTAGAGTAGCTGCTTGCGATATGGAGAATCCCGCCAATTCCAGAAGAGAGAAACGGACTTTTAGACAGTTTCTTATCAGTGAGGCTTAGCGTTTTATCGTTCTGATTTGTGACAAGATCATGGTTAGCAGAAATAGATGGATGATAAGAAATGTGGATTTGATCATCCAAAGAGTCCGTGATGGTCAGCGCGTGTTGGTGGAGCGTAATCTCTAGGTTTTCGACTTCCTTGCCAAAGGACAGTTTTTCCATCCGACTATCATAGACAGGTTCCTTAGACATGGCAAGTAGGCTCTTGATTCCGTCAGATTGGATACCTACAAAAAGCAGGATAAAGCCGATAACGGTAGTCACCACACCAAAAATGAGAAATCCTTTTGTCCATTTACGCATGCTGGTCACCTCTCTTTCCTTTTTTGAGAACAAATTGCACCAGGCGAACAATGAGTAGGCCGAAGAAGCGGGCTACATAGGAAATACCTAGTAAGACTAGTGAAGAAGCACCGATAGCCAGTAAACCAGAACCAAAAATCAAGATAAAGGCTGATTTTGCTTGGGCGAGGACAGTGAAACTTTCAACTAAAAATAGGAATCCGCCGATGATACCAAGTATGGAAACCGCAAAGAAAGCGAAGATGACAGTCAAGGCTGCCACAAGGATTGCGAACAGGGCCACAAGGATTGCGATTCCCAGAGGAATGCCGATAGGTGCTGCAAGGAGGGCCAACAAGGCGATATGCAAAATTTGTCGGTTATTTTTTTGAGCGGGTGCTTCATTGATTTTTTTATCGAGAAGATTGGAGAGAACTTCGTGGGCCGCTTCTTTGGGAGTTCCTAAACTAGCGATGAGTTCTTCTTCTCCCTCGACTCCAGCATCGTCAAAGAGTTCTCTGAAATAATCCATGGCTTCCATGCGGTCAGCTTCAGGTAGTTTCTTGAGATAGAGTTCTAGCTGAGTCAGGTATTCAGTTCTTGTCATGGCGGATACTCCCTTCTATGATGCCATTGATGGTGTCTGTATAGAGTGCCCATTCATCTTTTAGGGTCACGAGCTGTTCTATACCACCATTTGTCAAGGAGTAGTATTTGCGCATGCGACCTTGGAACTCTCTAGAATAGGTTGTCAGAAAGCTATTGCCTTCCAATTTTTTGAGAATGGGATAGAGTGTAGATTCTTTGATATTAGCGATCAGCTTAATGGTTTGGCTAATCTCATAACCATAAGAATCATCCTGCTCCAGTACGGCCAAGATGAGAAATTCAATCAAGGCAGAGGATGTTGGAAAGTACATGGGGAACCTCCTTTTCTAATGTGTAAGATTTTTATATATAATTTTTCTACACATACATTGTACATCTAAAAGAAAGCCCTGTCAAGAGAAATGTGTAAAATTTTTATATATAAAAAACTTCTAGGAAAAAACTAGAAGTTTAGAGGATTTTATCGACTCTGTCCACTGTAAAGAGGGCCACAGTCATCAGGATATCGACGAGCAAGAGGGCAGCTACAGCTGGTACCCAAGAGTGGAAGAGGTCAAAACTGTAACCAAAGAGGGTTGGCCCAAATGCTGCTAGGATATAGCCTCCTGTTTGAGATAGGCCGGACAATTGGGCTGTCTTTTCAGGAGCGCTTGTCTTGAGTGAAAAATTGACCATGAGATAAGGGAAGAGGGCGCTGGTTGCGGTTCCGATGAGGAGATGGCTGGCAAGCCAGTAAAAGAAATTACCGATAGGGAAAAAGAGCATGGAAATGCCGACCACACCAGCCAGTGAAACCAGAGTGAGCATAAGCTGACGATTGCGAGTAGACAAGCTGGTTGTCAGGCTTGGGATGGTCATTGAAAAAGGAATGCTAATCAGAGAGAAGATAGAAGTCAGCAAGCCAGCTTCGTGACTGGATAGGCCTGCATGGATAGCCATGGTAGGTAGCCAGGTCATAGCAGTGTAAAAGAGCAAGGATTGAAAACCTGCAAAGACAATCACTGCCCAGACCTGTTTATTACGCATAACCTTTGTTTGACTTTTTTGTTTGGTTTGTGGAGCCAGTCTGTGATTATAGCGGTGATTTGGGAGCCAGACCAAAAAAGTTGCTAGACAGAGCAGGGTGAGGAGGATGATAAGTCCTTTCCAAGAACTGGCTTGTGTAATAGGTACAGCCAGATAGGAAGCCAGAGCCGTTGCAATTCCCATAGAGGTTACATATAAGGTGGTCAGAAAACCAATCTTCTTTGGTTGATTGGCTTGGATGAGACTAGGAAGCAGAACATTAATGACTGCGATACTTGCCCCAACCATCAAGGTTCCTAGATAGAGCAGGGGTAGATTGATTAGTCGAATCAGAGAACCGATAGTCAAGAAGAAGAGGCTGTAGGTAAAGAGATGTTCTAAGCCAATTTTCTGAGCCAGTCGGGTAGAAAAGAGCGAGAAGAGGGTAAACATGAGGAGAGGAAGGCTGGTCAAGATACCAAGCGAACTAACTTCTACTCCTAGCCCTTGCGAAATATCTCCCAAAATAATGGGTAAAACAGTAAAAGGAGTCCGCAAGGAAACACCAATTAGGATAATACCTGGAACAAAAAAGAGTGATTGCTTTTTCATATAATACCTCTTCTAGCTGATTTTAATAACAGCTTATTTTAAGGCTTTTTCCCTATAATGTCAAGTAAGGTTTTTTGGCTTTCAAGATAAAAATAGGAAAGTCTTGAAAATTATGATAAAATAGTGGAAGGAAATCTATACATTGGAGAAAAACTGTGTCTGAAAAGCAAAAAATCAGCGTATTGATGTCGGTCTATATCAAGGAAAATCCGACATTTTTAAAGGATGCTATTGAAAGTGTTCAAAATCAGACCCTGAAACCGAGCGAATTGGTTCTGGTTGAGGATGGGCCTTTGACACCTGAGCTCTATCAGGTATTAGACCAGCTTGAAGCTGAGTCTGATATTCCAGTGAAACGTTGCCCCTTAGAAGAAAATCAAGGTTTGGGTCTGGCTCTTCGATACGGTGTTTTACAGTGCCAGTATGATATTATTGCTCGTATGGATACGGATGATATAGCTGTTCCAGATCGTTTTGAGAAACAGGTTCAGTTAATGGAGAAGGACAAGCTCGACCTATTAGGTGGCCATATTGCAGAATTTATTGACAATCCTGATGAGATTGTTTCTTACCGTCGTGTTCCGACTCAACATGCAGATATTGTGGCTTATCAAAGGATGAGAAGTGCCTTTAACCACATGACTGTTATGTTTAAGAAGGATATGGTTCTCAAGGCAGGCAACTATGAAAATGGCCTTTATATGGAGGATGACCTCCTCTGGCTTAATATGATTGCTGCAGGAGCCAAGACTGGGAATCTGGATCAAATCTTGTGTCAGGTTCGTGTCGGAGCAGGGATGTTTGAGCGTCGTGGGGGACTGCGTTACCTCAAACTCTATCGTCAAGCTCGTCAGCGCATGCTGAAGAGAGGACAAATTTCTTATCTGGAATATGCCAAGAGTGTTGCCATTCAGATGGTTGTTGCCCTTTGTCCAGGATTTGTCCGACAGTTTATTTTTATGAAACTGTTACGAAAAAGCAAGTAAAAGATTGTAGCAAATCGTAAACTGGATAAAAAGTGTTATAATAACAATATAATGCTCTTCGAAGATCTCTTCAAACCGCGTCAACGTCGCCTTGCCGTAGGTATGGTTACTGACTTCGTCAGTTCTATCCACAACCTCAAAACAGTGTTTTGAGCAGCCTGCGGCTAGTTTCCTAGTTTGCTCTTTGATTTTCATTGAGTATAACCATCTAGCTCTTTTAAGGAGGAGTAAATTTCTATGAATAAAAAACTCACAGATTATGTGATTGATCTGGTGGAAATTTTAAATAAACAACAAAAACAGGTTTTCTGGGGAGTATTTGATATTTTGAGTATGGTGGTTTCCATCATTGTATCTTATATCTTATTTTACGGCTTGATTAATCCAGCACCTGTTGACTACATTATCTATACGAGTTTGGCCTTCTTGTTTTATCAATTTATGATTGCATTTTGGGGCTTGAACGCTAGTATTAGTCGTTACAGCAAGATTACGGATTTCATGAAAATCTTTTTTGGTGTGACTGCGAGCAGTGTCTTGTCATATAGTATCTGCTATGCCTTCTTGCCACTCTTCTCCATCCGTTTCATCATTCTCTTTATCTTGTTGAGTACCTTCTTGATTTTATTGCCACGGATTACTTGGCAGTTAATCTACTCCAGACGCAAAAAAGGTAGTGGTGATGGAGAACACCGTCGGACCTTCTTGATTGGTGCTGGTGATGGTGGGGCCCTCTTTATGGATAGCTACCAACATCCAACCAGTGATTTGGAACTTGTCGGTATTTTGGATAAGGATGCTAAGAAAAAGGGCCAAAAACTTGGTGGAATCCCTGTTTTGGGCTCTTATGACAATCTGCCTGAATTGGCTAAACGCCATCAAATCGAGCGTGTTATCGTTGCGATTCCGTCACTTGATCCGTCAGAATATGAGCGTATCTTGCAGATGTGTAATAAGCTGGATGTCAAATGTTACAAGATGCCTAATGTTGAAACTGTTGTTCAAGGACTTCACCAAGCAGGTACTGGGTTCCAAAAAATTGATATCATAGACCTTTTGGGCCGTCAGGAAATTCGTCTTGACGAATCGCGTCTGGGCGCAGAACTGACAGGTAAGACCATATTAGTCACAGGGGCTGGTGGTTCAATCGGTTCTGAAATCTGTCGCCAAGTTAGTCGCTTCAATCCTGAACGCATCGTCTTGCTCGGTCATGGGGAAAACTCAATCTACCTTGTTTATCATGAGCTGATTCGTAAGTTCCAAGGGATTGATTATGTGCCAGTTATCGCAGATATTCAAGACTATGATCGTTTGTTGCAAGTCTTTGAGCAGTACAAGCCAGCTATTGTTTATCATGCGGCTGCTCACAAGCATGTTCCTATGATGGAGCGCAATCCAAAAGAAGCCTTCAAAAACAATATCCGTGGAACTTACAATGTTGCTAAGGCTGTTGATGAAGCTAAAGTACCTAAGATGGTTATGATTTCGACAGATAAGGCGGTTAATCCACCAAATGTTATGGGAGCAACCAAGCGCGTGGCGGAATTGATTGTCACTGGCTTTAACCAACGTAGCCAATCGACCTACTGTGCAGTTCGTTTTGGAAATGTTCTTGGTAGCCGTGGTAGTGTCATACCAGTCTTTGAACGTCAGATTGCTGAAGGTGGGCCTGTAACGGTGACAGACTTCCGCATGACCCGTTACTTTATGACTATTCCAGAAGCTAGCCGTTTGGTTATCCATGCTGGTGCTTATGCCAAAGATGGAGAAGTCTTTATCCTTGATATGGGCAAACCAGTCAAAATTTATGACTTAGCCAAGAAAATGGTCCTTCTAAGTGGGCACACTGAGAGCGAAATTCCAATCGTTGAAGTTGGAATCCGTCCAGGTGAAAAACTCTACGAAGAACTCTTGGTATCAACCGAACTTGTTGATAACCAAGTTATGGATAAGATTTTCGTTGGTAAGGTTAATGTCATGCCTCTAGAAGCCATCGATCAAAAGATTGAAGAGTTCCGAACTCTCAGAGGAGATGAGTTGAAACAAGCTATTATCGCCTTTGCAAATCAAACAACCCACGTTGAATAAAAAAGAAAAACGCATATTATCAGTCCTTGAATTGAACTGCACCCCAAAAGTTAGACAGAAAAAATCTAACTTTTTGGGGTGCAGTACATCTTGAACCTTGGTAATATGCGTTTTGTTATGTAGAGATTTACTTCATTATCTTCTGAAATGGGGTTGTCGCTCAGTCTATGTTATTGAAAATACTCCAAAATTTCTAAGGGTTTGTGGGTGATATAATCAGGTTGATAGTTTAGTAGATCTGCTTGCTCTCCAAATCCCCAAGTGACGGCCAATTTCTGAATGCCTGTTTCTTGAGCTCCCTGCATATCAAACTTGGTATCTCCGATGATGATGACTTGTTCAGGGCTTAGTTGATGTGTCTGCAAGGCTTGGCGAATGACATCGGCCTTATGGGGAGCTTCAGGGCTGGAACCATAAATGCCATCAAAGAAATGATAGATTCCCAAATTTTTAGCCATGTCTTGAGCGGTTGGAGTATTTTTTGTCGTGGTGATGTAGAGTGGATAACTGCTCGATAACTTCTCAAGCAAGTCTACAATATTAGGAAAGAGTTGAGCTTCATGGATGCCTTTTGCCCTATAGTAAGAACGGTATATCTGCACAGCCTCAGTGATTTGTTCTTTGGGTAGGCAGGTCGCAAAACTACTTTCGAGGGGCGGTCCCATAAAACCACGAATCGTTTTGGTATCAGGACTAGGCACTCCTAGCTCTTTAAAGGTATGGGTAAAGGCATTGTGAATCCCGATAGAACTGTCAACGAGGGTTCCATCTAGATCGAAAAAGATAGCTGTGATAGAGGTCATGGTTTCTCCTATTTGATAAGCTTATTCTCCGAAAATTTCTTTTTGGAGGCGACGACCAGTAGGGGTGGCAGCGAGTCCACCTTCAGCTGTTTCACGAAAGGCAGTCGGCATGCTTGCTCCTACTTGGTACATGGCATCGATAACTTCATCCACAGGGATTTTAGATTCGATACCTGCCAGGGCCATGTCTGCTGCGATGAAGGCAAAGCTAGCTCCCATGGCATTACGTTTGACACAGGGAACTTCAACCAAACCTGCAACAGGGTCACAGATGAGGCCTAGCATATTTTTAATGACAAAGGCAATAGCTTGACTGGCTTGGTAGGGTGTCCCACCTGCAGCCAGAGTCAAGGCTGCAGCACTCATAGCAGAGGCCGAACCGACTTCGGCTTGGCAACCGCCCTCAGCACCTGAGATAGAGGCATTATTTGCGATGACTAGTCCAAAGGCACCAGCAGCAAAGAGGAAATCTAGCTGTTGCTCGTGGCTAAGGTCTAATTTTTCAATAGCAGCAGTGAGAACGGAAGGGAGACAGCCAGCACTTCCTGCGGTCGGAGTGGCACAGACCAAGCCCATTTTAGCATTGTGTTCATTGACTGCGATAGCATTTCGGGCAGCAGAGAGAATCGTGTAATCTGATAAAGTTTTTCCGTTTTTGATGTAGTGATCCAGTTTGGCAGCATCTCCACCTGTCAGGCCACTACGAGATTTATTTTCATTGAGTCCAAGTTGGACAGAGGCTTTCATGACTTCCAGATTGCGTTCCATGAGAAGGAAGACTTCTTCACGTTCGCGACCTGTCAATTCAAACTCTGTTGTAATCATGAGTTCTGCGACATTTCCTTGAAAGTCCAGATTTGCTTGCTCGACCAATTCTTTGATAGAATAAAACATGCTTCCTCCTATTTAAAGAAATTGACATTGTGGAGATGAGGGATTTTTCGAATTTCTTCGATGGCCTCATCACAGTTGCGACTGTCGACTTCGATGATCATAATGGCTTTTTCACCAGCTTTTTCACGAGTAACATTCATCTGGGCGATATTAATACCATAGCGGGAAAGTGCCTCTGTTACGAGGGCAATCATACCTGGAATATCTTGATGAACGATGATGATAGTCGGTGTATTCATATTGAGAGAGACGGCAAAACCATTGAGTTCGGTGACCTGAATATTCCCTCCCCCGATAGAAATACCAGTCACACTGATAGTCTTGTGGGCATTTTTAACGGTAATTTTAGTGGTGTTTGGATGAGGAGCATTGCTGTCTTTCTGAATGGTCCAGACAATCTTGATACCACGCTTGTGGGCAATCTCCAGACTGTTTGGGATTTCAGGATCATCTGTATCCATGCCTAAAATACCAGCAACAAGGGCTAGGTCTGTCCCGTGACCACGATAGGTCTTGGCAAATGAGTTAAAAAGTTGGAATTCGACTTCTGTCGGAGTATCATCAAAAATGGAAGAGACAATCTTCCCAATACGAACAGCCCCAGCGGTATGACTACTAGATGGGCCAATCATAACTGGTCCGATGATATCAAAGACAGATTGAAAACGAAGTGATTTCATCAGTTTCCCCTTATAAAAATTCTTATCTCTATTATATCAAAGAATAAAGGTCTTGGCTTTAATTGTGGATGAAAACCTTTTTACACTACAAATAGCATAAAAAAGCATCTTTTGTAACAAAAAATAGCTTATTTAGGGAAATAAAAAATAATTTTGTAATATTTCTACATAAAAGTGTCAAGAAACGGTAATATTTAAAGGGTATGATAGAAGTATAGAAAGAAGGAGAATTTTCAAATATGAAATCAACAACTAAAAAGATTAAAACAACTCTTGCAGGAGTAGCTGCCTTGTTTGCAGTATTTGCTCCATCATTTGTATCTGCTCAAGAATCATCAACTTACACAGTTAAAGAAGGTGATACACTTTCAGAAATCGCTGAAACTCACAATACAACTGTTGAGAAATTGGCAGAAAACAACCACATTGACAACATTCATTTGATTTATGTTGGTCAAGAGTTGGTTATCGATGGTCCTGTAGCGCCAGTAGCACCAGCCTCAACGACTTATGCAGCACCAGCTGCTCAAGATGAAACTGTTTCAGCTCCAGTAGTAGAAACTACAGAAGTAGTGGAAGAAGTTCCAGTAGCAAGCGAAGCAGTAGCAGAAGAAACGGTTGCTTCAACTGTAAGCGGATCTGAAGCAGAAGCTAAAGAATGGATCGCTCAAAAAGAATCAGGCGGTAGCTACACAGCTACAAACGGACGCTACATCGGACGTTACCAATTGACAGATTCATACTTGAACGGTGACTACTCAGCTGAAAACCAAGAACGTGTAGCAGATGCCTACGTTGCAGGACGTTACGGTTCATGGACAGCCGCTAAAAACTTCTGGCTTAACAACGGCTGGTATTAAGAAATAACGAACAGAATAATATGAAAAGGTCGAGGAACTCCCTCGACTTTTTTATCTTTACTTCGCTTGATAATAGGTCTCCACTTCTTGTTTGAGATGAGACAGCATAGAAGTTTCATCGACCAGCTCCAGAAGTGAGAAACCTTTTTGAATCAATTTAGCATCATCCCTACAAATTCCGATACGGACATAGGCGACAGCCAAGCTATCATATTTTTTCTTTTTCTTGGCATCCTCTAGTAAAGTATCGCAGATTTGTTGGCATATGTTTTTATCTTGATTGTATAGATAGAGTGTGGAAAGGTTTAATAGAATTGTCATTCGCAAGTCATATAAATGTTGATAGTTTTTATAGACTTCTAAGCGTTGCAAGATTTTTCCAGTGATGAGATGGAGGTGTTCAATGGGCAAGCTGAAAAGGATGGTATTGAGGATTTTTAGGTCACTTTCATACCATGTATCTTGTTTTTCAATCTTTCTCCAAAGTTTTTTGACAACCTGTTCTGCGTGATCTGATAGTTCCCCTGCCCCGTGTTGACGGATATAAATAACAACTTCAAGCATGTCTCTGATTTCTTCTATAGGGAGATCGTGGTGGGTCTTGAGATAGTTTTGGCATTTTTGAAATAAATTGACAAGATCGCTGGTCCCGATAATGGAACGCATATTGAGATAGGTTTGCATAATCTCTGTGCGTTGACTTGGTTGATAAAGTTGACAGATATATTCAAACTCTTCAAAACTCATATTGATTTGACGGAGAAGAAATTCCATATTTTCATATTTTGGGGTTGTCTTGCCACTTTCAATCTTTGATAGGCTGGTTCTTGAGAGAACACCCCCACAGACCTCTTCTTGGGTCAGCCCCTTTGACTCACGTATTTCTTTATAGACCTTTCCGAAATCATAACGCATGATTTTCTCCTTTTCGTGAAAAAAGTTAACAAACAATAAAATTTTGTTAAAAATATTGTATCATAGCAATGTAAAAAGTAAAAAAGAAAACTAAAATAATGTGTGAAAAAAGTTAACTAATTTTAAAATAGAGTAAAGAAGAGGTATACTATAGATACAAAATACAGATAGGAGGGAAAGAGTATGAATAAAAAAGTTTTTCGCTTTTTAGTTATTCTTGCTTTCTTATTCAGCATTGCTACGGTTTTCCCATGGCAATGGCCGATATAATGTGCTAGTTGTAAAAATGAAAGGAAGGTGAGTCCAATGGACTACGATACTTGTTGATAAATTACTATAGCTGTTTTTACGGAACAGCTCTCGATAATAGGAGAAATAAATCATGAGAAAATTAGTTAAAATTGGTGTTGCATCTTTAATGGTATGTGGTATACTTGCTACTACAAATGCTTTAGCAGTATGGGTTGATGGTGGTCAATGGAACTATGGAGTAGGTTGGACAGGAACTTTTGGATATTCTGATTATTTACATTCTACTCGATCTCATACAGCAACTGTCAAGCATGGAGGTAGAATCTCTAAGGATCGTGAAGATCCCGAGGTTTGGGCTCAAGCTTCCCTTAATAAAATTCCGCCAACAGGATTAGAATATTTCTATGGATTTTAAATGAAATTTTCCCTCTCCTATTAGGAGAGGGAGAACTTTAGTGGAGGTACTTTTATGAAAAAAATCAGTCATCTTTGTATGTTTCTGCTGTTGCTGTGTACCACTTTTTTTGTTTTTAATGTAAACTACACACGTGAAGCGGTTCGGATTCGGGAAATGGGAAAGACTGTAGATTCTTTGGATTTGTATTTGAAAGATATTAACAAACCTGCAGCGTCTGTTCTTCGATTTTTTGAGGATGTATCAAAGGAGTACAAGGTCTCTATCATCAAAACAGACAGTGGTGATGAGGTAATCAAGTCTGGTGTTTTTGATAAAGATACCTTCCCCTACCAAGAGTTTGGGATTTCTTCTCTTGATTTTACCACAGATGGTGAAGGAGTCTACAGTAATAAAGAAATTTCTAATAAACTTGGTACGATTCCGACCTTTCTAAAAGCCAAGCCTATTCAGCTTATGACTTTTCAAACCTATATCAAGGATACATCTCGTAGTTTAAATGGTCGCTATACGATAACTTCTACACAAGAGATGGATAAGGATAGGATTGTACAGAAATGGAGCGATTTTTTCAAGATAGACCAGGCTGCCTTGCTAGAGCCTACCTATAAAAGTGCAGTGGAAGTCATAAATCGAGATTTGCTTTTATCTGCCATTGTTTTTGTCTTGGCTATTTTACTTCTTGTGTTAGTAACAGTTTATCAGCCGATGATGGAGATGAAACGAGTGGGAGTTCAAAAGTTACTTGGTTTTCAAAGCAGAGCGATTTTAGCTGGTTTTGTAAAGACTAATTTTTATCTTCTCTTGGGTGGAAGTCTTGTCATTGACTTGGGATTATTTTTAGTGCTGGATTACAGACCAAAACTTTTGTTCCCGAGTTTACTCTTATCCCAATTTCTGCTTTTACAGTTGTATTTGTTCATCAGTTGGCTGACCTACCTGATGATTCAGAAAATGACAGTCAGTTCCATGTTGAAAGGTTTTTCATCTGTCAAACTTGGTCTTATCTTCAATTATGTGATGAAAATAGGGACAACTATTTTACTGACGGCCTTACTGATTGGGGTGGGCAGAAGTCTAGAACAAGAAAACAAAGAACTTGCTTATCAGCAACAGTGGGTAAGCCAAGGGAATTACTTGACCTTAGAAACCTTCCAACTCAATGATAACCTGTGGCAAGAAGAGCTAGCAGGGTCAGGGAAATCTATAGATTATTTCTACCAATTTTATCAAGATTTACTAGCAAAAATACAAGTAAATTATGTTCGAAGTGCGAGTCTTCCTATCAAACCAGTCATCAAAGCAGAACAAGTGCAGCAGTACCAACTGCCTGATAAGGTAGATGTTTACTATGCTAATAGCAATTTTCTAAAGAGTAAGGGATTCAAGTTACCAGATACCAGCACTAAAAAAGTTATTTTGATGCCAGCCAGTGATAGAGGACAAGAAGGCAAGAATCAGTTCTTGGGGAAATCCATCGCCTATCTTTCTATGAGGTATGAAGAACAGCAAAAGCAAAGGATAGAAGATATGGATGTAGAAATTGCCTACTATGAAGGAGATTGGTCTTTCTTCCCTTATAATAATGAGCGAAAGGAAAACCTCCACAATCCAATCATTAGTCTTGTAAATGATCAAGACATGATGTGGGAAGAAAAGACTCGCTTGTCAACGACAGGTTTAAACAATCCGATGAAAGTTGAAAATACAGAACAAAATCAAAAAGTGATTACGGAGTTAGTTGAGAAATTATTAGATGGGAATTATTTAAAATTTTCATCGATTCAAGCCATTCAACAAGAGAAAGTAGATTCTTATCGAGATGCAGTTCGAAATTTTAATATACTCTTTGCTTTGTTTGGTCTCCTTAGCATGATGATTTCCTACTTCTTATTAGTAACAACTTTCTTATTGAAGCGAACAGATATCGTTACCAAGAAGTTTATGGGGTGGAAACTGGTCGATCGCTACCGCCCTCTCTTAGTTCTGCTCTTGTTGGGCTATAGTCTCCCTCTTCTAGTATTGATTTTCTTTGCCCATGCGCTCTTGCCACTCCTGCTGTTTGCAGGCTTTACATGTCTGGATATACTATTTGTGCTAGTATTGGCTTCTAGGATGGAGAAAAGAAGTCTAGCAGAGTTATTGAAAGGGGGCATCTTATGATTGAGTTGAAAAATATTACCAAAACCATTGGAGGAAAAGTGATTTTGGATCACTTATCTCTCAGGATTGATCAGGGGGATTTGGTTGCCATCGTTGGAAAAAGTGGCAGTGGCAAGTCGACCTTGTTAAATTTATTAGGTTTGATAGATGGTGATTATAGCGGACAGTATGAGATTTTTGGTCAGACAAATCTAGCGGTTAATTCTGCTAAGTCGCAAACAATAATCCGTGAACATATCTCTTATCTGTTTCAAAATTTTGCCCTGATTGATGATGAAACGGTCGAGTACAATCTCATGCTGGCGCTGAAATATGTGAAATTTTCTAAGAAAGACAAGCTCAAAAAGGTGGAAGAGATTTTAGAGAGAGTAGGTTTGCCAGCTACTTTGCATCAAAAGGTTTCCGAGTTGTCTGGTGGCGAACAACAACGAATTGCAGTTGCTAGAGCCATCTTAAAACCCAGCCAGTTGATTTTAGCCGATGAACCAACAGGTTCTCTGGATCCTGAAAATAGAGATTTGGTCTTGAAGTTTCTCTTAGAGATGAATCGCGAGGGGAAAACAGTCATTATCGTGACCCACGATGCTTATGTAGCCCAACAATGTCATCGAATCATTGAATTGTGAAAAATACAGAAATCTTATCAAAAATCTTTAGATTTAAGGATACCTTTAAAATTTAATTTTAAAACACTCATTTATCAACATTTTTTGATTGATAAAAATAGGAAATTGGTTGTTTTTGGGAGATTCCCTAAAATTACCTCCTAACCACACGTACTAAAAAGATACTTCCTATGGAAATCGTATGACTATGAAGCTTCGAATAGTTCAGTTTTCATGATTTTTATGCTATTCTAGCTTTAGAATCCTTCAGAACGTAAAATTTTAAGCAGTCAAAGACCTAGAATACCCATAAAACATTTATTCTATAGCAATTCTAAGTTTAGAATCGCATAGATATATATGTTCTTGAGCTGTTCGATAGTTTGGGCAGCTCTATTCTGAGAAATCTGAGTTATCAATGCTTTAGAATAGTATTTCGTCAATGGATTTTATTGAAGGATTGCTTATTTTATGCTACTCTAAAATAAAATAGATTTAATGGAGCAAATGGAGAAGCATTACATGAAACATTTTTTTGCAGGAATTGGTGAAATTCATCTTTTGTCACTTTTATTATATCTAGGCATGTCTACTAGCCCAATTATTGGACTAGTGATTGGACATACTAAAATAAATCTAATAAATTCTATTATTATAGCTCTTGGTATGATATTGGCATTAATTTTGGTATTATCAAGAGTGTATAGAAAATATTTTTATAGAGACGATGATGACTAAAGTTTTTATCAATAAAACCAGAGGTTGGTAGATTATCAGCCTCTTTCTTGTCTTCTCTAACCAAGCATGTTATAATGAAAACTGCTCAAGCGACCTTCAATCGTGAAGCACACACGACCTTCAATCGTGAATAAACGAATAGATGGGAGACTTACCATGAGTGATAACTCTAAAACACGTGTTGTTGTGGGGATGAGTGGTGGTGTTGATTCGTCGGTGACGGCTCTCTTGCTCAAAGAGCAGGGCTACGATGTGATCGGTATCTTCATGAAGAACTGGGATGACACAGATGAAAACGGCGTCTGTACGGCGACCGAAGATTACAAGGATGTGGCTGCGGTAGCAGACCAGATTGGCATTCCTTACTACTCTGTCAATTTTGAAAAAGAGTACTGGGACCGCGTTTTCGAGTATTTCCTAGCGGAATACCGTGCAGGGCGCACGCCAAATCCAGATGTTATGTGCAACAAGGAAATCAAGTTCAAGGCCTTTTTGGACTATGCCATGACCTTGGGTGCAGACTATGTAGCAACTGGGCATTATGCTCGAGTAGCGCGTGATGAGGATGGCACTGTTCACATGCTTCGTGGCGTGGACAATGGCAAGGATCAGACTTATTTCCTCAGTCAACTTTCGCAAGAACAACTTCAAAAAACCATGTTTCCACTGGGACATTTGGAAAAGCCTGAAGTTCGAAAACTAGCAGAAGAAGCAGGCCTTGCGACTGCTAAGAAGAAAGACTCGACAGGGATTTGCTTTATCGGAGAAAAGAACTTTAAAAATTTCCTCAGCAACTACTTACCAGCTCAGCCTGGTCGCATGATGACTGTAGATGGTCGCGATATGGGCGAGCATGCAGGTCTGATGTATTATACGATCGGTCAGCGTGGCGGACTCGGTATCGGTGGGCAACACGGCGGTGACAATGCCCCTTGGTTCGTTGTCGGAAAAGACCTAAGCAAGAATATCCTCTATGTAGGCCAAGGTTTCTACCATGATTCGCTCATGTCAACCAGCCTAGAGGCTAGCCAAGTCCACTTTACTCGTGATATGCCAGAGGAGTTTACGCTCGAATGTACGGCTAAATTCCGCTACCGTCAGCCTGATTCTAAGGTGACAGTACATGTTAAAGGAGACAAGGCAGAGGTCATCTTTGCAGAGCCACAACGTGCGATTACACCAGGACAGGCAGTTGTCTTTTACGATGGCGAGGAGTGTCTAGGTGGTGGCTTGATTGACAATGCTTACCGCGATGGACAAGTTTGTCAGTACATTTAGATTGACAAATTTTCTCAATCTGCTACAATAATAACAGCAATAGAAATGATGGTCAAAGCTCATGGATGTTGCAGGCTTTTTTGTCCTGCACTTCTTTGGAGTTTTGACTGTTTTTGTATCGTTTAAGGGAAAGGATAAGAATGACTCAGCAAGACTTTCGGACAAAAGTAGACAATACGGTTTTTGGAGTTCGGGCGACAGCTTTGATTCTTCAAAATCGCAAGCTCCTAGTTACCAAAGATAAGGGCAAGTATTACACTATTGGCGGTGCGATTCAAGTAAATGAAAGCACGGAGGACGCGGTAGTCCGTGAAGTGAAGGAAGAACTGGGTGTCAAAGCTCAAGCTGGGCAGCTAGCTTTTGTGGTTGAAAATCGTTTTGAACAGGACGGTGTTTCCTATCACAATATCGAGTTTCATTATTTGGCGGACTTGCTTGAAGATGCCCCATTGACCATGCAGGAAGATGAGAAAAGGCAGCCCTGTGAATGGATTGATTTGGATAAACTTGAGGATCTCCAGCTAGTTCCAGCCTTTTTGAAAACAGCCCTACCAGATTGGGACGGGAAACTAAGACACATTCATCTTGAGGAATAGGAGAGAAAATGATGGTTAAGCTTATTGCCCATGTACTTGTTCATAATGGTGATGATTATTTGCTCATTCAGCGTTCGGAAATTAAAAGAGGACAACCCAATGTTTATCCAACTTACTGGGATATTCCTGGTGGCGGGGTTGAAAAGGGTGAACTTCCGCGAGATGGTGCTCTTAGAGAATGCATTGAAGAAGCGGGAGTTAGGCTAGATAGCAGTTTGCTCAAACTTCTTCACGAAGATAGTCAACTGGATACCTCTAAGGATACGGTTTATAAAGCAGAGTGGGTTGGGGAGAAGCCAATTATCAGATTAGATCCTGAAGAGCATAGGCACTTTAAATGGGTTACTATGGCTCAAGCTCTAGAGGAGGAGAAGTTAGTTCCTTATTTGCGAGAAATTTTTGAAAGGTTAAAAAATGACTTATAATTTTACTGAAGAATACGATATTATTGTAATCGGTGCGGGACACGCTGGGGTTGAGGCTTCCTTGGCTGCTAGCCGTATGGGTTGTAAGGTCTTGCTTGCGACCATCAACATTGAAATGCTTGCTTTCATGCCTTGTAATCCCTCTATCGGTGGTTCTGCCAAGGGGATCGTTGTGCGTGAAGTTGATGCCCTCGGTGGCGAGATGGCCAAAACCATTGATAAGACTTACATTCAGATGAAGATGCTCAACACAGGGAAGGGCCCAGCTGTCCGTGCCCTTCGTGCGCAGGCTGACAAGGAGCTTTACTCTAAGGAAATGCGCAAGACAGTTGAAAATCAAGAAAATTTGACCCTTCGTCAAACCATGATTGATGAGATTTTGGTGGAAGACGGAAAAGTTGTCGGTGTTCGTACAGCGACCCATCAAGAGTATGCTGCTAAGGCTGTTATCGTGACGACAGGGACTGCCCTCCGTGGGGAAATTATCATCGGAGACCTCAAGTATTCGTCAGGTCCTAACCACAGCTTGGCTTCTATTAACCTTGCTGACAATCTCAAGGAACTTGGTCTCGAAATCGGTCGTTTCAAGACAGGAACGCCTCCACGTGTCAAGGCTTCTTCTATCAATTACGATGTGACCGAGATTCAGCCAGGAGACGAAGCGCCTAATCATTTCTCATACACTTCACGAGATGAGGATTATGTCAAGGACCAAGTGCCATGCTGGTTGACCTATACCAATGGAACCAGTCATGAGATTATCCAAAACAACCTCCACCGTGCGCCTATGTTTACAGGTGTGGTCAAGGGAGTGGGGCCTCGTTATTGTCCGTCGATTGAGGACAAGATTGTGCGCTTTGCAGACAAGGAACGCCACCAACTCTTCCTTGAGCCAGAAGGGCGCAATACAGAGGAAGTCTATGTTCAAGGACTTTCAACCAGTCTGCCAGAGGATGTCCAGCGTGAGCTGGTTCATTCTATCAAAGGTTTGGAAAATGCAGAGATGATGCGAACAGGTTATGCCATTGAGTATGATATGGTCTTGCCTCACCAGTTGCGTGCGACTCTGGAAACAAAGAAAATCTCCGGACTTTTCACTGCTGGTCAGACCAATGGAACTTCAGGTTATGAAGAAGCTGCTGGCCAAGGGATTATAGCTGGTATCAATGCCGCTCTGAAAATTCAAGATAAGCCTGAATTGATTTTGAAGCGCAGTGACGGTTATATCGGGGTCATGATTGACGATTTGGTGACCAAGGGAACCATTGAACCCTACCGTCTATTGACCAGTCGTGCTGAATACCGCCTCATTCTCCGCCATGACAATGCCGATATGCGTTTGACAGAGATGGGACGCGAGATTGGACTTGTGGACGATGAACGTTGGGCTCGTTTTGAAATTAAGAAAAATCAATTTGACAATGAGATGAAGCGACTAGACAGCATCAAACTCAAGCCAGTCAAGGAAACAAATGCCAAGGTTGAGGAGATGGGCTTCAAGCCGTTGACAGATGCGGTGACCGCCAAGGAATTCCTTCGCCGTCCAGAAGTTTCTTACCAAGATGTGGTGGCCTTCATCGGGCCAGCTGCAGAGGACTTGGATGACAAGATTATCGAATTGATTGAAACAGAAATCAAGTACGAAGGCTATATTTCCAAAGCCATGGATCAGGTTGCCAAGATGAAACGCATGGAAGAAAAACGCATTCCAGCTAATATTGACTGGGATGATATTGATTCCATCGCGACAGAAGCTCGTCAGAAGTTCAAACTTATCAATCCAGAAACTATCGGCCAAGCCAGCCGTATTTCGGGAGTAAACCCAGCAGATATTTCTATTTTGATGGTGTATCTTGAAGGTAAAAATCGTAGTATTTCAAAAACTCTTCAAAAATCAAAATGATACGTTGTCGGCTTCTTACGAATGAGTTCAAAGCTTGGCTTTGATTCATCGCCAGCCTCCCATAGTTCCCCGAACTATGGGAGCTAACTCAAGTTATGCTTTCGCCTAGCCTTCTAGTCTGATTTCGATTTTTATTGAGTTTCAATCTCAAAAGAAAGCATAGAGAAAAACAGCTCCGAAAAATCGGGGCTGTTTTGTTGACTTATTCTTCATCTGGTGTGAGGATCATCGGGATAATAATCGGTTCACGTTCTGTATTTTCATAGAGGAAGGGGCGAATAGCGTTGACAATGGCACCATTGACTGATTGCACGCTAGCATCCTTATTTTTCAGTGCGATACGAATTGCATTGAAGAGGATACGCTGGCTTTGGCGAATCAGGTCGCCAGACTCTCTCATGTAGACAAAGCCTCGGCTGAGGATGTCTGGTCCAGACAGAATCATCTGCGATTTGAAGTCAACAGTTGCGACTGCCAGAACGACACCATCTTCAGATAAATCACGACGATCTTTGAGGACAGCAGCACCAATTTCACCGATACGATTTCCATCGACATAGATGTCTTGGGCGTTGAAATGACCTGCGATACGAGCTGAGTCAGTAGTAAGGGCAAGTACATCTCCATTGCTCATGATAAAGATATTATCCTTCTCAACACCAGTATCCACTGCTAGTCCAGCGTGGACTTTTTGCATGCGGTATTCACCGTGGACAGGCATGAAGTATTTTGGCTTAATCAAGCGGAGCATGAGTTTTTGCTCTTGCTGACCACCGTGTCCAGATGTATGGATATTGTTAACCTTACCGTGGATAACTTCGACACCAGCTTCAGAAATGATGTTGATCAGTTTGTTGACGCTAGTAGTGTTTCCAGGGATTGGACTAGAAGAGAAGATAACCGTATCGCCTGGTTGGAGTTGTACCTGACGGTGGGTTCCGTTGGCGATACGAGAGAGGGCCGCCATAGGTTCACCCTGACTACCTGTACAGAGGATGAGAACTTCTCCTGCAGGGTAATCTTTGATTTCATTTGGCTCGATAAAGGTTCCCTTAGGAGCTTTGATATAGCCAAGCTCGATTCCGTTGACAATGGCCTTTTCCATAGAACGGCCAAATACCGCAATCTTACGTCCAGTCTTAACAGCAGCTTCTGTTGCTTGCTGGAGACGGAAGATATTTGAGGCAAAGGATGCAAAGATGATACGTCCTTCAATGCCTTGGATAATCTTCATGATGGACTGACCAACGACTTTTTCAGAGTTGGTAAAGGTTGGCACTTCTGCATTTGTCGAGTCAGACAGGAGACAGAGCACGCCTTCTTCACCAAGGGCTGCCATACGGTGCAAGTCCGCAGGTTCTCCAACTGGAGTAAAGTCGAACTTGAAGTCACCCGTACAAACGATTTTCCCTTGAGGAGTATGGATGACAATCCCTAAAGGTTCTGGAATAGAGTGAGTCGTTCTAAAGAAAGTTGCCTTGAGGTTTTTAAAGGTCAACTCAGTATTGTGGTTGATTTCGTAAAGTTTGGCGTTGCGCAAGAGGCCGTGTTCTTCGAGTTTCCCACGAATCAAAGCCAAGGCAAGTGGTCCAGCGTAAATCGGGACATTTGCTTGCTTGAGCAGGAAAGGAATCCCACCAATGTGGTCCTCGTGTCCATGTGTGATTAAGACAGCCTTGACGCGGTCGATATTGTCCACGATGTAAGAGTAGTCAGGAATGACATAGTCGATACCAAGCAAGTCATCTTCTGGGAATTTAATCCCAGCATCGACGATGATAATCTCATCTTGGTATTCAATCCCGTATGTGTTTTTCCCGATTTCTCCCAGACCACCGATGGCAAAAACGCCGACTTCTTCAGGTTTAAGAGTATAGGTCATATTAGAACTCCGTGATTTCGAAGGCGCCAGTTTCTTTTTCGTAATCTAGCAATTTGTCAGACAAGCGTTCGATATACTCGATGTTGTATTCTGGGCGATTTTCTTCGACAAGTTGACGAGCAGCGATGCGACCCTCAAGTTCTGAGCTGGCATCGATGTCTAGGTAAAGTGCGCGTGTTGTTTCGCGACGTGGGCTACGTTCTTTTGTTTCTTGATAAAAAACTTTGTAAATCATATAGTTCCTTTCTATTTACAGGTCAGCTTATTCCAAACTTTTAGTAGATATTTGCTTGATTTCATTCCATTTTTTGTCTAGATTGACCTTGATTCGTTACAATTATCTCAATTATACCACAAAATGAAAAATTAGTAAAAGACGGGAACGAGAAAGTCATAGAGTCACTCATTAGGAAGCGTTTGCAAAAATAAAGAAAGTATGTTATCTTGATAATGGAAGTGGAATTTATCGTTTGTCATAATTCCCTATAGTTTTTAAGTCAAGGAGGTTGCCCTATGTATAACTTATTTTCTTTTGCTATCGGAGTTCGCTTGGTAGCTTTTATCATTTTTGTTGCTTGTGTTTATGGAGGGAATCTTCTATTTGCCAAAATGGAACGACGACAAACCAAGTTCTTGTGGAAAATTATCTTTGTGACTCTCTACTCGCTTTTTCTCCTCCTTGTAACCTATGTAGTTTGGTTTGTATTTTACTTTGGATTAAATGCTTAGATGCCCTGCTCATGCTGGGGCATTTTGTTTGGGGATAAAGAAAATTCCACCCCATCTATCAAGATGAGGTGGTTTTTGCATTTTTCTAAAATGACATGACAATGGAATAAATGTTTGCTTTAAGAATTTATTCTTATTATGTTAATGACTCTTCTGCTCAAAAATAGAGTTGAAGCATAAAAATAAAACAATACAAACAGATAGATCAATTGGTAAAGGGATAGTAGTAATGTTTAAATCATTGAGAATGCTGAGCAAACTGTAAGAGATGAAGACAATAAAATTTATCCTTCTAAAAATGTGTCTTTTATCTAGCATGACTTACCAAACTTTTTACGGAGATCTTTCCCAATGGTATAAGCTGCCATAAATAAAGCGATACCAACACCTGCACCAAAACCACCCTTGATTTCTTGCAATTCCTTATTAGAAATTTCACGATAGTTGTTCAAATCTTTCATCATATTAATCTCCTCCTAAAAAATAACCAGCTGCCAAACCAGAACCTACAAGTGCTGTTCCGCCTGCAATAGCTTTCCAAGATACTGCTACTCCAAAGATAATCAAGGGAGCGAGACCGCCATCAATATCTGATAATTCATTTTCAGATAGGGATAAAAATTGATTGTCAAGAACGTCAAAATTTGTCATTGAACTTTCCTCCTTTTTTCTTGTTCACTTTTATATTCGGAAAAGAAAAGGAAAAGTGAACATTTTTTTGAAATTTATTTGCGAATTATTTTTTGTTTAAGTCTAGGTATTCCTGTTTGGGGATAAAGAAAATTCCCATGTGCCAGCTTTTGTAGTATAATAGTAAGCAGACAAAAAGATAGGAATGTGTTATGAAAGTATTAGCTTTTGATACGTCCAGCAAGGCTCTTTCTCTCGCTATTTTAGAGGACAAGCAGATTCTTGCCGAGACGACGATTAATATCAAGAAAAATCACAGTATTACCCTCATGCCTGCCATCGATTTTTTGATGGCAAGTTTGGATTGGACGCCCAAGGATTTGGACCGAATCGTGGTAGCGGAAGGGCCAGGTAGCTACACAGGCTTACGAATTGCGGTCGCAACGGCTAAGACTTTGGCTCATACTCTGAATATCGAGTTAGTTGGTATGTCTAGCCTCTTGGCTCTGGTGCCCTACCAACAAGAAGGTTTGTTCGTCCCCTTGATGGATGCGCGTCGCAACAATGTTTATGCAGGATTTTATGAAAATGCTAAACCTGTCATGCCAGAAGCGCACCTGCCCTTTGAGCGAGTGATTGAGCTAATCAAGGGTGCTAGTCAGGTAACCTTTGTCGGAGAAGTTGGCCCCTTTGTGGAGCAGATTCAAGAACATTTGCCAAGGACTAATTACAAAGAAACCTTGCCTAACGCAGCCAATCTTGCTCTTTTGGCCTGGGACAAGGAAACAGACTCCTTGCATGATTTTGTGCCGAATTACCTCAAACGTGTTGAGGCTGAGGAAAACTGGCTCAAGAACCACACTGAGTCTGGTGAGTCTTACATTAAACGCCTATGATAGAAATCAAACGAATCCAAGGACAGCCTGACTTGGCACAAGCCATCTATGCTGTTATGGTAGCTGTTTATCCAGTCAGTCCTTGGACGCTGGAACAAATCCAAGCAGACCTGTCCCAAGACCAGACTTGGTATGCTCTAGCTTATGATGGGACAGAAGTGATTGGCTTTCTAGCTGTGCAGGAGAATCTATTTGAAGCAGAGGTCCTGCAAATCGCTGTCAAACAAATCTATCAGGGGCAGGGAATTGCCTCGGCCTTGTTTGCTCAATTGCCGGCAGAAAAGGAGATTTTCCTCGAAGTCAGAAAGTCAAACCAACGAGCGCAAGCATTTTACAAGAAAGAAAAGATGGCGGTCATCGCTGAGCGAAAGGCCTACTACCATGATCCAGTCGAGGACGCCATTATCATGAAGAGAGAAATAGATGAAGGATAGATATATTTTAGCATTTGAGACATCCTGTGACGAGACCAGTGTCGCCGTCTTGAAAAACGACGATGAGCTCTTGTCCAATGTCATTGCTAGTCAAATTGAGAGTCACAAACGTTTTGGGGGCGTAGTGCCCGAAGTAGCCAGTCGTCACCATGTTGAGGTCATTACAGCCTGTATTGAGGAGGCTCTGGCAGAAGCAGGGATTACCGAAGATGATGTGACAGCTGTTGCGGTTACCTATGGACCGGGCTTGGTTGGAGCTTTACTAGTTGGTTTATCAGCTGCTAAGGCCTTTGCTTGGGCACATAGACTTCCACTGATTCCCGTTAACCACATGGCTGGCCACCTCATGGCCGCTCAGAGTGTGGAGCCTTTGGAGTTTCCCTTGCTAGCCCTTTTAGTCAGTGGTGGACACACAGAGTTGGTTTATGTTTCGGAGGCTGGTGACCACAAGATTGTTGGGGAAACGCGAGATGACGCGGTTGGTGAGGCTTATGATAAGGTTGGCCGTGTCATGGGCTTGACCTATCCTGCCGGTCGTGAGATTGACGAGCTAGCTCATCAGGGACAGGATATTTATGATTTCCCCCGTGCCATGATTAAGGAAGATAATCTAGAATTTTCATTCTCAGGTTTGAAATCTGCCTTTATCAATCTTCATCACAATGCCGAGCAAAAGGGAGAAAGTCTGTCTACAGAAGATTTGTGTGCTTCCTTCCAAGCGGCAGTTATGGACATTCTCATGGCTAAAACCAAAAAAGCTTTGGAGAAATATCCTGTTAAAACTCTAGTCGTGGCAGGTGGTGTGGCAGCCAATAAAGGTCTTAGAGAACGTCTAGCAACTGAAATCACAGATGTCAAGATTATCATCCCACCTCTGCGCCTCTGCGGAGACAATGCAGGTATGATTGCCTATGCCAGCGTCAGCGAGTGGAACAAAGAAAACTTTGCAAGCTTAGACCTCAATGCCAAACCAAGCCTCGCTTTTGATACCATAGAATAAAGAGTCAGCTTAAAGCTGGCTTTTTCACTCGATAAAGTGTCAGAATATTTTGACAAATAATTGTAAATAATGATATACTATATAAAAAATAGGAGGTGGCCAGATGATTGAGAGAATGGAATTGGGAGAATTTTACAAGGAATTGCGCTTGGCTAGAAAGCTAAAACAGTCAGATGTGGCTTGTGCTGGACTAACAGCCTCTCAGTTGTCCAAGTTTGAACTAGGGCAGTCTATGCTGTCTGCAGATAAGTTGATTCTAGCTATCCAAGGTATAAATGTGACCTTTGATGAGTTTGGGCACAAGCTCAACAACTATCAAGAATCCCCACATATGCGAATTGGTAGAAGGGTTGTGGATCGCTTTGCCCATCAAGATATTGCTGGTTTAGAGCAACTGTTGGAAGAAGTCGAGCAAGAACAGATGGCGCAGACCTATCGTCGTTTGAATGCTATTGTGATTAAAGATGCTATCCATTCCTTAGATAAAAACTATCCGCTAGCAGAGGAGGATAGCGAGTTTTTAACTACCTACCTCTACGCTATTGAGTCTTGGACCTGGTTTGAACTCTATCTTTTTTGCAATACTATGCCCTTCCTGAGCAATCAAGATCTGATTTTTTTATCAACCTCTTTGCTTGAAAAGTCCAAAGAATTTAAAGAGTTGGTACATAATCGATTGTATATGAAGCAAGGACTCTTAAATATCTTATCAGAACTCATGGAGCGCAAACTTTTCTCCTATATTCCAATCTTTGAAGCCGAGTTGGAGAGCATGCTGCGTCCGTATGATGTTTTTGAGAAATTATTATGGCAATTTTTAAAGAAGATGAGTGTCTTTCTTCAAACCAAAGGAAGCAATCAAAAAGAGATTGAAAACTTTATCCAATCTCTGCAAGTATTAGAAAATCCACAATTGATAACCCTCTTCGAATTGCGTTTGCAACAATACAAAGAACTTATCGATTAGTTAGAAATGGGAAAATGATAATAATCTCAGCAATGATTGCCAATAATCTTAAAACTTGTTTCTTCATATGACTTCCCTCCTCATTAGTAATAACTTTATTATAGCAGGGAAATAATCAAATCCACCAAAATCGCAAATCTGAAATTTCTATAAGAAAAAATATCAAATATGCGATTTTCTAAAATAAGGCAATTTCTGTGTTATACTGACCTTGTAAAACATTTGAAGCAAATCCTAGGTCGCAGAAGTGGTTTACAAGAAGAAAACAATTGAAGGAGTATAAAAGATGTTAAATTTACAATTTGCAGAAACAATGGAATTGACAGAAGATGAGTTGCAAGATGTTAGAGGAGGCTACACTGTGGTTAACCCAGGCGGTGGAATTGGAGTAAGCTTAGGAGCACCTTGGTCAATCACTAATTTCTGGAAGAAATATTTTAACCATGATTCTTCCACTGTTAATCGTCGTCATTGATATTTAAAGCCCTTGCCTTTGTTTGGGTTAGGGCTTTTTTTATTTCGTAATATAGGAGAAAATAGGATGAAAAAGATAATCTCACGCTACTACTTTATTATAGCTTTTCTACTAGTTATTGCTGACCAGAAGTTCAGTGGTCTGGTTTTATCTAGCGACTTTGCTCTTGGTCTATCTGACTTTACTTATTATCTGTCGGATATGATGTTGAATTTTCTTGTGGTTTTATTTGCTCTGATTGTTATGATTTGGTCGGAGAAATGGCAACAAATCAACAATAGAAAGTTTAAAAGATCCTATCTTTTCTATTCCTTCCTAGCTCTGCTTTCTTTTGTTGCTTGGAATTTTGTCACCTTTTTTCTTTTCCCACCTACTCGAAATGAAATTTCTTATCAACATGCTGCTCCTACTTTTACAGGAGCTACGGCATTTTTGATGTATTTCTTTTATCCTGTGATTGCAGGTCCCATTTTTGAAGACATGATTTATCGTGGATTAGTGATGACTGCTCTGGAAAAAGGAAAGAAATGGGGGCTAGATGTACTTGGTTCCGCTGTTTTATTTGGGGTCTCGCACATTAGTAATCACGGTTGGGTCTTGACAGACTTTGTCTTCTATATGGGTGGAGGTCTTATATTTGCAGTCTTATTTAGAATGACAAAGTCAATTTATTGGCCTATTGGACTGCATATAGTCTACAATGGTATTGGTCAGATTTTGATGTTACTGTAATTTTGGTTGTTAGTAGTATCGCGGTATATTCTTGGGGAAAGATTCCCATTTGAATTTAAAAAGGAGTTGTGATGAAAGTATTTCTTCAAAATAGAGATTTTAGGCAATTAACTATCAACCAGTGGATTTCAACGCTTGGGGATACGATTTTTTATCTGGCCTTTTTGAATTATGTGGCAGATGCATCTTTTGCCCCTTTGGCGATTTTACTCATCACGATTTCAGAAACCCTGCCCCAAGTTCTACAAATCTTTCTGGGAGTTTTGGCGGATTTTCAACATCATCGTGTCTTGAAATACACAGTCATTAGTTTTGCAAAATTTTTGCTTTACTCTATAGTATCCTTATCGTTTTCAGGGCAGCCCTTTTCCTTGTTATTAGTAGCCTTTATTTGTCTGATTAACCTCGTGTCTGACACATTGAGTTATTTTTCAGGCGCCATGCTCACTCCGATTTTCATTAGAATTATTGGGCAAGATCATCTGGCAGAAGCTATTGGATTTAAACAGTCAACCGTTAGTTTAGTGAAAACAATCAGTAATATTCTAGGAGGAGTCTTACTAGCTATTCTATCTATCCAGTTTATTTCCTTACTGAATGCTCTTACCTTTTTAATCGCATTTTTAGGTATTCTTTTCATAAAAAATGACCTCTTGAAAGTAGAAAAAACTATTAGCTATCAAGAAGGGCTCTCTGTAAAATCCTTTTGCCAGCATTTGGTCCAATCATCGAAATTGATATGGAATATGAATAAGGTGCTCTTGGTTTTGTTTATTATCTCTATTAGTCAAGCAGTGATAAATGTTACAGTTCCTATTTCTACTCTGTTTTTGAGGAATCAGCCCTTTTTGAATTTACAAACTGGTCAATCTCTCGCTTTGTTATCAACACTGGAATTGTCAGCCCTTATTGTCGGAAGCCTTGTAAGTGGCTATCTGAAAAATACGATTTCTATAAAAATAGCTCTATATGCCTCGCTTATTATCCAATTACTCCTTTTAGTTGGTTTTGTGGCAGTTCGTTTTGACTGGATTCTTATCTTTAGTGCCTTGGATGCCTTTTTTGCAGGTATTCTCTCTCCTCGATTACAGGAACTCATTTTTAAACAAATACCTGAGGAGTCAATGGGAGCAGTTCAATCCTCTATCGGCGCCATTACGGTTGTTTTACCTAGCTTATTTACAATAGCTTTGGTAACCATTGCTACTAGCTTTGGAACTCAGGCAGTCAGCTTTGTTTTATTGCTATTTCTTCTAGTTTCCTTTGTCATGCTCTTGAATATCCGTGAAAACATTTAGCGGAGAATTTCTATAATATATGTTTGAGACTGGTTTCCAGTCTTTTTCTGTTCTTGTCAATCAGCAGACTTTTTTCTCTTTCCTGAATGTGTTATAATAGTCCATGCTGTGGCTGGAACTGATTCAGCCCACCTATTAAGACAATATGAGGAGAAAGATGAAAGAAAAAGGATTTTGGGAGGGGGCGCAGGCAGCCATGCCAACAGCCCTTGGTTATATCAGTATTGGCCTTGCCTGTGGGATTATCGGTGCGCCCTATGTGACACCTGTAGAGATGGGCTTGATGAGTCTCTTTGTTTATGCTGGGAGTGCCCAGTTTGCCATGTTGGCACTGATTGCGGTTCAAGCTCCTGTGGCTGCCATTGCTATGACGGTCTTTTTGATTAATTTGCGTCTCTTTTTGTTGAGTTTGCATGCGTCAACCTATTTCCGTCATACCAGTCTTTGGCACAATATCGGTATGTCTAGTATCTTGACGGATGAGACTTATGGTGTATTGATGGGCGAATTGGCCCATACAGACAAGGTCAATCCTATGTGGATGCACGGAAACAATCTCAACAGCTATGTAGCTTGGTTTGTGGGGACAGTAGTCGGAACGGCTCTGGGTGGCCTGTTGCCAAATCCAGAAATCTTTGGCTTGGATTTTGCCTTGGTTGGGATGTTTATCGGAATTTTTGCTTTGCAATTCCAGATTATGCAAAGACGGATTCCTGTCCGCAATCTGCTCATTATCCTAGCAGTTGTTGCGGTGTCCTTCTTTTTGCTCTTGACAGTGGTGTCTCAGTCACTAGCTGTTCTGTTTGCGACGCTACTTGGTTGTACAATGGGGGTGGTTTTAGATGGTCAGTAAGTATCTTTTATTAGCAGTTCTTTTCTCTGGCTTGGTGACCTGGATTCCCCGTATGATTCCCTTCATCTTGGTCAAGTATAAGGGTTTGCCTGCAATCGTTGAGCGTTTTTTGAAGTTCTTGCCCGTTTCTATTATCTTTGCCTTGATTCTTTCAAGCGTAGTGACAGGCAAGGTTGGTAGCCTTCCTCAAATCAAATGGCTGGACTTCTTAGCAGTCTTTCCAACGGCTTGGGTAGCCTTTCGCTACCGTAATCTAGTCGGAACGGTTCTCTTCGGAGTAGTCTTGATTGCCGTCTTGCGCTTGGTCTTTTAAATTAGCCATAAAAAAAATTTATCACAGAGATAGATATCATATAATGGCGTAAATGCTCTTTTTCTGTTAAGATTATAAGGTATTCTATTTTGGAGGAAATGACATGAAAAAAATCGTTAAATACTCATCTCTTGCTACCCTAGGGCTTGTTGCTGCAGGTGTGCTAGCAGCTTGCTCAGGTGGTGCGAAAAAAGAAGGAGAAGCAGTTAGCAAGAAAGAAATTATTGTTGCAACAAATGCTTCACCAAAACCATTCAACTATGAAGAAAATGGTGAATTGACTGGTTACGAAATTGAAGTGGTTCGCGCTATCTTTAAAGATTCTGACAAGTATGATGTCAAGTTTGAGAAGACTGAGTGGTCAGGTGTCTTTGCGGGTCTTGACGCTGACCGTTACCAAATGGCCGTGAACAACATCAGCTACACTAAAGAACGTGCTGAAAAATACCTTTATGCAGCTCCAACTGCTAAAAACCCTAACGTTCTTGTAGTGAAAAAAGACGACTCTAGCATCAAATCGCTTGATGATATCGGTGGAAAATCAACAGAAGTTGTTCAAGGAACAACATCAGCTAAACAGTTGGAAGACTACAACAAACAACACTCAGATAATCCAACTGTCCTTAACTACACTAGAGCAGACTTCCAACAAATCATGGGACGCTTGAGCGATGGCCAATTTGACTACAAAATTTTTGATAAAATCGGTGTTGAAACAGTTATCAAGAACCAAGGTTTGGACAACTTGAAAGTTATTGAACTTCCAAGCGACCAACAACCTTACGTTTACCCACTTCTTGCCAAAGGTCAAGATGAGTTGAAAACATTTGTAGACAAACGTATCCAAGAACTCTACAAAGACGGAACTCTTGAAAAGTTGTCTAAACAATTCTTCGGCGACACTTACCTACCAGCAGAAGCTGATATTAAATAATTTCTTGAAGTCATCCATTCGGAATAAGATGGGTGATTTCTCAGTTTTTAGGGATATAGTTTTAAACTATATATCTGGCTATCTAATAACAATTTGTGAAATCAAACAAATTGTGAGATACTAGTACGGTATTATTTTTAAGGAGAAAGAATCATGAAAATTAAAAAATGGCTTGGTGTAGCAGCCCTTGCTACAGTCGCAGGTTTGGCTCTTGCAGCTTGCGGAAACTCAGAAAAGAAAGCAGACAATGCAACAACTATCAAAATCGCAACTGTTAACCGTAGCGGTTCTGAAGAAAAACGTTGGGACAAAATCCAAGAATTGGTTAAAAAAGACGGTATCACTTTGGAATTTACAGAGTTCACAGACTACTCACAACCAAACAAGGCAACTGCTGATGGTGAAGTAGACTTGAACGCTTTCCAACACTATAACTTCTTGAACAACTGGAACAAAGAAAACGGAAAAGACCTTGTAGCGATTGCAGATACTTACATCTCTCCAATCCGCCTTTACTCAGGTTTGAATGGAAGTGACAACAAGTACACTAAAGTAGAAGATATCCCAGCAAACGGAGAAATTGCTGTACCAAACGATGCTACAAACGAAAGCCGTGCGCTTTACTTGCTTCAATCAGCTGGCTTGATTAAATTGGACGTTTCAGGAACTGCTCTTGCAACAGTTGCTAACATCAAAGAAAATCCAAAGAACTTGAAAATCACTGAATTGGACGCTAGCCAAACAGCTCGTTCATTGTCATCAGTTGACGCTGCCGTTGTAAACAATACCTTCGTTACAGAAGCAAAATTGGACTACAAGAAAGCACTCTTCAAAGAACAAGCTGATGAAAATTCAAAACAATGGTACAACATCATTGTTGCGAAAAAAGATTGGGAATCATCACCTAAGGCTGATGCTATCAAGAAAGTCGTTGCAGCTTACCATACAGATGAAGTGAAAAAAGTTATCGAAGAAACATCAGACGGTTTGGATCAACCAGTTTGGTAATAAGAAACAGGGAGGTGGGAGAGAGAATTCCACCTCTTGCTTTTGTATAGAGCAGGGATTGTCAGGAAGAGTAGTTCATAGAAAGGTAGAGAGAATATGGTTTTTCCTAGCGAACAAGAACAGATTGAAAAATTTGAAAAGGATCATGTGGCCCAGCATTATTTTGAGGTTTTGCGTATCTTGATTTCTAAGAAATCAGTCTTTGCCCAACAGGTGGGGCTCAAAGAAGTTGCCAACTATCTGGGTGAGATTTTCAAGCGTGTTGGGGCTGAAGTGGAGATTGATGAGACTTATACAGCGCCCTTTGTCATGGCGCATTTCAAGAGTTCGCGTCCAGATGCCAAGACCCTAATCTTCTATAACCACTATGACACTGTGCCAGCGGATGGGGATCAGGTCTGGACAGAGGATCCTTTTACTCTTTCAGTGCGCAATGGCTTCATGTATGGGCGTGGGGTTGATGACGACAAGGGTCATATCACAGCTCGTTTGAGTGCTTTGAGAAAATACATGCAGCACCACGATGACCTGCCTGTCAATATCAGTTTTATCATGGAGGGAGCAGAGGAATCTGCCTCGACAGACCTAGACAAGTATCTGGAAAAACATGCGGATAAACTCCGTGGTGCGGATTTGTTGGTATGGGAACAAGGAACCAAAAATGCCTTGGAACAGCTAGAAATTTCTGGCGGAAATAAGGGAATTGTGACCTTTGATGCCAAGGTAAAAAGCGCTGATGTTGACATCCATTCCAGTTATGGTGGGGTTGTGGAATCAGCTCCATGGTATCTTCTTCAAGCCCTACAGTCTCTTCGTGCTGCAGATGGCCGTATCTTGGTTGAAGGCTTGTACGAAGAAGTACAAGAGCCAAATGAACGAGAATTGGCCTTGGTGGACACTTACGCTCAACGAAATCCAGGGGAAATCAGCCAGATTTATGGTTTGGAATTACCTCTCTTACAAGAGGATCGCGCAGCCTTTCTAAAACGTTTCTTTTTCGAGCCAGCCCTTAATATCGAAGGGATTCAGTCAGGTTACCAAGGACAAGGGGTTAAAACGATTTTGCCAGCAGAAGCCAGTGCTAAGCTAGAGGTTCGTTTGGTTCCTGGCCTAGAACCGCATGATGTTCTGGAAAAAATTCGGAAACAGCTAGACAAAAATGGCTTTGATAAGGTAGAATTATACTATACCTTGGGAGAGATGAGCTATCGAAGCGATATGAGCGCACCAGCCATTCTCAATGTGATCGAGTTGGCCAAGAAATTCTATCCACAGGGCGTTTCAGTCTTGCCGACGACAGCGGGGACAGGGCCTATGCATACGGTCTTTGATGCTCTAGAGGTGCCAATGGTGGCCTTCGGTCTAGGAAATGCCAATAGTCGAGACCACGGTGGAGATGAGAACGTGCGAATCGCCGATTACTATACCCATATTGAATTAGTAGAGGAGCTGATTAGAAGCTATGAGTAGAGATATTATCAAGTTAGATCAGATTGATGTGACTTTTCACCAAAAGAAGAGAACCATCACAGCGGTCAAGGATGTGACCATTCACATCAAAGAAGGGGATATCTACGGAATCGTTGGATATTCTGGAGCAGGGAAATCAACCCTTGTACGGGTGATTAACCTCTTGCAAAAACCATCTGCAGGGAAAATTACCATTGACGACGATGTGATTTTTGATGGTGAGGTCACCTTGACGGCAGAGCAGTTGCGTCGTAAACGTCAAGATATTGGAATGATTTTCCAGCATTTCAACCTGATGAGCCAAAAGACAGCAGAGGAGAATGTAGCCTTTGCCCTTAAACACTCTGGCCTCAGCAAGGAAGAAAAGAAGGCTAAAGTAGCTAAATTGTTGGACTTGGTTGGCTTGGCAGATCGTGCTGAAAATTACCCTTCACAACTATCTGGTGGACAAAAACAGCGTGTGGCCATTGCGCGTGCCTTAGCAAATGATCCAAAAATCTTGATTTCAGACGAGTCGACTTCTGCCCTTGATCCTAAGACTACCAAGCAGATTTTGGCCTTGTTGCAAGATTTGAACCAAAAATTAGGCTTAACTGTTGTCTTGATTACGCATGAAATGCAGATTGTCAAAGACATTGCCAACCGTGTGGCGGTTATGCAGGACGGACATTTGATTGAAGAGGGTAGTGTCCTTGAAATCTTCTCAGACCCTAAACAACCTTTGACTCAAGACTTTATCTCAACAGCCACAGGTATTGACGAAGCCATGGTCAAAATCGAGAAGCAAGAAATCGTGGAACACTTGTCTGAAAACAGCCTTTTGGTACAACTCAAGTATGCGGGTGCTTCAACAGACGAGCCACTTTTGAATGAATTGTACAAGCATTACCAAGTAACAGCTAATATCCTCTATGGAAATATCGAAATTTTGGATGGTACTCCTGTTGGAGAATTGGTGGTGGTCTTGTCAGGTGAAAAAGCAGCGTTGGCAGGTGCCCAAGAAGCCATTCGTCAAGCAGGTGTGCAGCTAAAAGTATTGAAGGGAGGACAGTAAGATGGAATCATTGATTCAAACCTATTTACCAAATGTTTATAAAATGGGCTGGGCTGGTCAAGCAGGCTGGGGAACAGCCATCTACCTAACCCTTTATATGACAGTTCTTTCCTTTATTATTGGAGGTTTCTTGGGGCTGGTGGCAGGTCTTTTCCTTGTCTTGACAGCGCCGGGTGGTGTTTTGGAAAATAAAGTTGTTTTTTGGATTTTGGATAAGATTACCTCTATTTTCCGTGCGGTACCATTTATCATTCTCTTGGCAGTCTTGTCACCCTTCTCTCATCTAATCGTAGGAACAAGCATTGGTCCAAATGCGGCTATCGTACCGTTATCTTTTGCAGTCTTTGCCTTCTTTGCCCGTCAAGTACAGGTGGTATTGGCTGAGCTAGATGGTGGTGTCATTGAGGCGGCTCAAGCTAGCGGAGCGACATTCTGGGATATCGTAGGTGTTTACCTATCAGAAGGCCTTCCAGATTTGATCCGTGTGACGACTGTAACCTTGATTTCACTAGTCGGTGAAACAGCCATGGCGGGAGCGGTCGGAGCAGGTGGTATTGGTAACGTAGCTATCGCCTATGGATTTAACCGTTACAATCACGATGTGACCATCTTGGCAACTATCATTATCATTTTGATTATCTTTGCAATCCAATTCTTGGGAGATTTCCTGACCAAGAAATTGAGTCATAAATAAAAAAGAGCCGTGTGGCTCTTTTTTAGTAATCAGATTTTTTGTGCCAATTTTTTACTCAAGGCTTGTCCAATCAAAGCACCCACTAGGGCTCCGATGACAATACTTGCGATAAATAGAAGGACGGTTCCAGGATTTGGTGCGACCATGATACGGTCGATATATTCTTGCGATTTTCCTCTTGCCAGAAGGGTAGCCATATAGGCTTTGGGAGTAATCCACATAAGCAAGATCGGTCCTGATGTGCTAAAGGCAAAAATAACGAAAGAAAGGAGGTTCTTTGTTTGGTCCTTGTATTTTCCGAGGTTAGCTACTCCATCTGCTAGGAGGCCACAGATAATTCCAGGAAGGAAGGCACCAGCACCGTGTTTAGTTCCCAAGAAAAAGAGGGCCATGACAAGGCCGATAGTGGTAATGGCTCCAAATCGCGGAACTTTTGCGACTAGGATCATATAGATGCTGCCGCCTACAAGGCCAGTAAAGGCAGGCGCATAAAACATGTTTCCAGTTTGGTCAAAGAGATTGCCCAAAAGGACACCAATCCCCATGCAGAGGAAGTAAAGAACTGCAAAAAGCAGTGTAGTTAAGATAGATTTTTTCATGAATTGTCTCCTGATAATTTTCTCACAATTCTCATTGTACCACGGTTTGGTGGGATTGTAAATGGATAGTCTATGTGTTTGAAAACGCTTGAAATATGCTATAATAGTTTCATAGTTATTTTTAGGGGGATATCATGGGGAGATTTTTAGACTTTGTCTTTAATCGTTTCTTTTTAGGGATGATTGCGACAGCCTTCTTTTGGATATTAACATTGGCAGGAGGGATTATTCTTGGTCTAGCGCCGGCTAGTGCCACCTTGATGAGCTTGTATGCAGAACATGGTTATAGCTTTCGGGAATACAGTTTGAAGGAGGCTTGGTCTCTTTATAAGCAAAATTTTGTATCAAGCAACCTGATTTTCTATAGCTTTCTAGGAGTGGATCTAGTTTTGGTTTATGGCTTGTATCTCTTGGTGCAATTGCCTCATCAGACTATTGTTCATTTGATTGCGACCTTTTTGAATGTTCTAGTAGTTGCCCTGATCTTTTTGGCCTATACAGTATCTTTGAAACTACAAGTTTATTTTGACTTGTCCTATCGAAATAGTCTCAAACTATCCTTGATTGGCATCTTTATGAGCCTAGCAGCTGTGGTCAAGGTTCTTCTTGGGACAGTGCTACTTGTGGCAATTGGTTATTATATGCCTGCTCTTCTCTTCTTTGTAGGAATTGGGATGTGGCATTTCTTTATCAGTGATATGTTGGAACCGGTCTATGAAAGCATCCATGAAAAATTGGCGACAAAATAGAATGAAGCAGTTTTGGCTACATACGCTTCTGCGAACCTATAGTTCAGTTATGATCATTATTATTGCGAGTTTTGCAATCTTACTTTCTTACGCTGACTGGGATTCACGGGAAAAGGAAGCTCAAAGAGTAGCCCAGCGTGTAACTACTCGAACAGTCGAAGAGGTGGAATATTATTATCGCGAGTCAGCTCAGCTAGCTCAAGATTTAGTAGCCAATCAAGACCGGATACAAGGGGTTTATAAGTACTTTAGCCTGTCAACTTCTGAGTATTTTTATTGGTTGTTGGAGCATCAAGCAGCTTCGTCAACTTCTATTTCTCTGTATGAAAATATTGATGATCTTTATGTCCAAAATGACTATATAACGGGTGTTGCAATCGTCTTGCAGGACTTTAAAGAAGTTTATGTTTCGAGCAGAAATGAGAGAGGTGGTCATACGGTACTTGCGGAAGACTTTAAACCAGAGGCCAATAGTTTTGGAGTGCCTATTTTAGACCCAGCGACGGATCAATCGATAGGGGTTGTTTATATCTCCTTGGATCCAGAAATCTTATACCATGCTGTGGACAATACCCGAGGTCATATCCCGATGGCTGTGACTGTGACATCGCCTTTTGATACGGAGATTTTTCATATTGGTGAGAGGGTCAATAGGGAGCATGAGAACTGGTTTGTTGGTGTGACCTCTCATGGCTATCAGGTTCAGGTGGCAGTTCCCAAAAACTTTGTTTTACAAGGAACAGTGACTAGCTCTTCTTTGATTGTGGGCTTGAGCCTTCTTTTTATTGTTATTCTTTATCTGACTTTGAGGCAGACCTTTGCTAATTATCAAAAGCAGGTAGTGGATTTGGTGGATTCCATCCAAGCTATTGCTCAAGGGGAAGAAGGTCTTCGCATTGATACGCTTGAAAAGGATCAGGAATTGCTCCTGATCGCGGAGACGACCAATGATATGTTGGATCGCTTGGAAAAGAACATCCATGATATTTACCAGTTAGAGCTTAGTCAAAAAGATGCCAATATGCGAGCCCTACAAGCTCAAATCAATCCTCATTTTATGTATAATACGCTGGAATTTTTACGTATGTACGCAGTCATGCAGAGTCAAGATGAGTTGGCAGATATCATTTATGAGTTCAGTAGTCTCTTGCGTAACAATATTTCTGATGAAAGAGAAACCCTCCTCAAACAGGAATTAGAATTTTGCCGTAAATATAGTTATCTTTGCATGGTTCGCTATCCTAAATCTATTGCCTATGGTTTCAAGATAGACCCAGAGTTAGAGAATATGAAGATTCCTAAGTTTACTTTGCAACCGCTGGTAGAAAATTATTTCGCTCATGGTGTTGACCATAGACGGACAGATAATGTGATTAGCATTAAAGCTCTTAAACGAGATGGTTTTGTGGAAATTTTGGTGGTCGATAATGGTCGTGGTATGTCGTCTGAAAAGATGACAAATCTTCGAAAAAAATTAAGTCAGAGACATTTTGAACACCAAGCTAGCTACAGTGCCCAAAGGCAGTCTATCGGGATTGTCAATGTCCATGAGCGTTTTGTGCTCTATTTTGGGGATCGCTATGCTATTACTATAGATTCTGCAGAGCAAGCAGGTGTTCAGTATCGTATTACAATTCAAGATGAGTAGAAAGGGAGAAAATGTATAAAGTATTATTAGTAGATGATGAGTACATGGTGACAGAAGGTCTGAAACGTTTGATTCCCTTTGATAAGTGGGATATGGAGGTCGTCGCAACAGCCAGTCATGCCGATGAAGCATTAGAATATGTTCAGAACAATCCCGTCGATGTGGTCATTTCCGATGTCAATATGCCTGACAAAACAGGGCTTGATATGATTCGGGAGATGAAAGAAATTTTACCTGAAGCTGCCTATATCCTGCTCTCAGGTTATCAGGAGTTTGATTATGTAAAAAGAGCAATGAACCTTAGTGTGGTGGACTATTTGGTCAAGCCTGTTGATAAGGTAGAGTTGGGAAATCTGCTGGAGAAGATTGCAGGTCAGCTCGGCGAGAGAGGAAAGAAAAGTCAGACCCTCAGTCAAGATTTAGATGAGGCTGGATTTGTTAGTTATTTAGGTGGTAAGGAGAATTGGTGGATAGGCCTATCCAAGGAAAAACAAGGCTCTTTCACCATTCCCTACTATGTGTTAGGACAAGATTGGCAGATTTTTATTTCTGATCAACCCCTAGATGGTTTAGTCGTTACTCCCTTTGAAGCTCCTTATCAAGAACACTTTGAACGCTGGAAGCTGAATGCTGAGAAAGCCCTCTTTTACGGTTCTGTAAATTTAAAACAGTCTCAGAGTCTCTTTGCCTATTACGAACCGATTTATAGGGTTATCATTCAGGGGGATCTCAACCAAATCGTAGAAGAGTTAAACCTCTTGGAGAAGGTGGTTCTTGAAAATACACCCCGTGTTCCGATTACCAAACAGCTTTTTATCCAGTTTGTCATGGATGTTTTTCACTTGTTTGAACATCTAAAAGCTGATGATATGACGGATATCGTCAAAACCATTCATGCTATTCAATCCTTTGATGAATTGGTTCCTTATATTAAGGAAACTCTGACCCGATTTTTTGGGCAATATCGCATGAATGAAAATGTGGTCAGTGTACTGGAAGTTATTGGGCGTGATTATCAGAAAGAACTTTCGCTCAAGGATATCAGTAAGGATCTTTTTATCAATCCTGTCTATCTAGGTCAGTTGATTAAGCGAGAAACCAATTCGACTTTCGCAGAGTTACTAAACAAACAACGCATTAAGGCTGCCCAACAACTCTTGCTTTCGACTAGTGACAGTATCGAAGATATTTGTTATGCTGTTGGTTACAGTAACGTGGGATATTTCTATAAAGTGTTCCGAAAATTGTGCGGAAAATCGCCAAAAGCCTACCGAAAACAGGTAGAAACTATACTATAAGATTTGTATTCCCTTACAAAAGGTGCTATAATATCAATAATAATATCAGGAGGTTCTATCATGAAAAAGAAACCGATTTATCTATGGGTCTTGCTAATCTTGTCTGCTCTGATTTCAGCTGCGTCTCTATTTGGAATGTTGAGTCCCTTGCCTAGCAAAGAAGCCTTTCGTGCGAGTCAGAAAACTATTGAAGGGATTAGTGCTCAGCAATTAGAAGACCAGCTTAATTACAGCTATAGAGTAGCAGAATCAACTCATTCTATTTTTAATATGGCCTTGATTGTGTTATCTGCTATTTTAGTGGTAGTAGCGATTGTATTCCTTATTCGTAAGAATTTACAATATGCAAACTATACTTATGTCGGCTATGTTTTGCTAGCCATTATTGGTTCGATTTATAGCTATGTGACTTTACAAGACGCTGTGCAGTTAGTTCACGATGAGACCATGCGTTTAGGGATAAGTGTTATTTCACAAGCCGTTAGCATTTTCTCTATCGTCATCAATGTTCTTTTCCTAGCCCTTGTCTTCTATAAGATGTGGCGTCAACAAAAAGCCTTGGCTGAAGAAGAGGAAACAGGAGAGTTTGCCTAAGTATTGACAAAAAATAACTATCAAGTTACAATCTTGGTAGTTATTTTTCGATTATAGATAAAATTATGGAGGTAAAATATGAAGACAATTTCTTTAGTCTATATCAGTCTGAGTGGCAATACTGAGAGTTTTGTGACGCGCTTGAAAGACTATCTCTTGTCCCAGTACGAGGGAATTGAGGTTCAAAAGATTCATATTAAGGATTTGATCAAGGAAGGTCACGATTTCTATGAAATGGACCACCCTTACATCGCCTTTCTACCGACCTACCTAGAAGGTGGGAATGGCCTTGATAACGGAGATGTCGAGATCTTGACGACACCAGTGGGGGATTTTATCGCCTATGGTGACAATGCTAGTAAGTGTTTTGGTGTGGTTGGTTCAGGAAATCGTAACTTTAATAACCAATACTGCCTGACAGCCAAGCAATACAGCCAACGCTTTGGTTTCCCTGTCTTGGCTGACTTTGAAATGCGAGGCATGCTGGAAGATATCAAACGTGTCGCAGCTATTATTGCAGATTTGTATGAGTTGGAAAGTTAAGCTTCGGCTTGACTTTTTATTTATCCTAGGTAGTTCCTACTTTCTATGCTCCAAGAGTTGATTGATATGGTCTACTTTTTTTGATGCTCTTTTATAGGAAATAGTCCAAATGATGAGGTAGACAATCGCAAACTCGATAATGAGTTGGAGATAGAAAATCCAGTGGAAGGGGAACCAACCTGCTAGGGTTGCTAATGGGATAAATCCTACTAGCATAAGGAAGAAATGGGTCAGAGTTGCACGGAGCAAGCTCCAGTCACGACTGAATAATCGCTTGCCAAAGTTGAAGAGAATACCGATGGCTGCCCAGATCAGTGTGCAGTAGAGCAAGACCAAGGCACCGTGAACTTGATGTTGAGTCATCACTTGTCCGATGAGAGAGTCGGGACTTAACGGGGCGTAGGTACTTGGTGCATAAATGAGTGAAAAGATGATAGAGAGGATGAGACCGATGAGGACACCAGTAGCTGCGTCGTGGAAGATTTGTTTTTTCATAGTTCTAATTTCTCCTTGATGGTTTTTAGATAACGGCGTGAAGAGTAGGTGAAGCTTTCGTTTTTCAAGAAAATTTCTACTAGGCCGTTGGGGGTGAGCTTGAGATGAGAGATGGAATCGATATTGATGATTTCTGATTGGGAAATTTGGATAAAATTGGTTGGCAGAATTTCAAGGACCTGATAGAGTCGCAAATCAATGCTGTAGGTCTGACTCGCGGTTTCTGCTAGAACCTTCCGATTCTCGATATAGAAGCGTTGAATCTTGCCAACCTTAACTAGATAGACCTGATTATCGATTTTCCCTTTGATTTTTTCTGTTAGATCCAGATTTTCTGCGAACTCGATGACTTTCTGGATTTTATCTGTCGGCTGAGGTGCTTGAACAATCAGCTTTTCCTCTTCGTAAGTTTCACTAATCTGTAGTTCTACTTTCATAAATTTCTCTCCTTGTTTTTCATACAAAATTGTGATCACTTCTTGTATACCTTTATTAAACACTATTTTACGACACCTGGCAAGGGACTTTGTCTATGTGGAGGGATTTGGCTTCTATGTGGTGCTTGTTTCTCTGTCCCATCTGAAATATGGTATAATAGCACTAATCAATTTCTAGGAAAATAGATACGGAAAGGGGCTGAAAGATGTCTCATATTATTGAATTACCAGAGGTGCTGGCAAACCAGATTGCCGCTGGAGAGGTTATCGAGCGTCCAGCTAGCGTTGTTAAGGAGCTGGTAGAAAACGCCATTGACGCGGGTTCTAGTCAGATTATCATTGAGATTGAGGAAGCAGGTCTCAAGAAAATTCAAATCACAGATAATGGTCATGGAATTGCCCACGATGAGGTGGGATTGGCTCTGCGTCGTCATGCGACCAGTAAGATAAAAAATCAAGCAGACCTCTTTCGAATTCGCACGCTTGGTTTTCGTGGTGAAGCTCTGCCTTCTATCGCATCCGTCAGCGTTTTAACTCTTTTGACAGCAGTTGAGGGCGCAAGTCACGGAACCAAGTTAGTCGCGCGTGGGGGAGAAGTTGAAGAAGTCATCCCAGCGACTAGTCCTGTGGGAACCAAGGTTTGTGTGGAGGATCTCTTTTTCAATACGCCTGCCCGCCTCAAGTATATGAAGAGCCAGCAAGCAGAGTTGTCTCATATCATTGATATTGTCAACCGTCTGGGCTTGGCCCATCATGAGATTTCTTTTAGCTTGATTAGTGATGGTAAGGAAATGACGCGGACAGCTGGGACTGGTCAACTGCGCCAAGCAATCGCAGGGATTTACGGTTTGGCGAGTGCAAAGAAGATGATTGAAATTGAGAATTCTGACCTTGATTTCGAAATTTCTGGCTTTGTGTCCTTGCCTGAGTTAACTCGAGCCAACCGTAACTATATCAGTCTCTTCATCAATGGCCGTTATATCAAGAACTTTTTGCTTAACCGTGCAATTCTAGACGGCTATGGAAGTAAGCTCATGGTGGGACGTTTTCCACTGGCTGTCATTCACATCCATATCGACCCTTATCTAGCGGATGTCAATGTGCATCCAACCAAGCAAGAGGTGCGGATTTCTAAGGAAAAAGAACTGATGACGCTGGTCTCAGAAGCTATTTCTAATAGTCTCAAGGAACAAACCTTGATCCCAGATGCTTTGGAAAATCTTGCCAAATCGACTGTGCGTAATCGTCAAAAGGTGGAGCAGACCATTCTCCCGCTCAAAGAAAATACGCTCTACTATGAGAATACTGATCCGACAAGACCTAGTCAAGCTGAGGTGGCTGATTATCAGGTAGAATTGACTGATGAAGGACAGGATTTGACTTTATTTGCCAAGGAAACCTTGGATCAGCTAACCAAGCCAGCAAAACTGCATTTTGCAGAGAGAAAGCCTGTTAATTATGACCAACTAGACCATCCAGAGCTAGATTTAGCCAGTTTGGATAAGGCCTATGACAAGCTGGAGCGAGAAGAATCATCCAGCTTCCCAGAGTTGGAATTTTTCGGACAAATGCATGGAACCTATCTCTTTGCCCAAGGGCGAGATGGGCTCTACATCATAGACCAACATGCGGCTCAGGAACGGGTCAAGTACGAGGAGTATCGTGAAAGCATTGGCAATGTTGACCAGAGCCAGCAGCAACTCCTAGTGCCCTATATCTTTGAATTTCCAGCGGATGATGCCCTTCGTCTCAAGGAAAGAATGGCACTTTTAGAGGAAGTGGGCGTCTTTCTAGCAGAGTACGGAGAAAATCAATTCATCTTACGTGAACATCCTATTTGGATGGCAGAGGAGGAGATTGAGTCAGGCATCTATGAGATGTGCGACATGCTCCTTTTGACCAAGGAAGTTTCTATCAAGAAATACCGAGCAGAGCTGGCTATTATGATGTCCTGCAAACGGTCTATCAAGGCCAACCATCGTATTGACGATCATTCGGCCAGACAGCTCCTTTATCAACTTTCTCAATGTGACAATCCCTATAACTGTCCCCACGGACGTCCTGTTTTGGTGCATTTTACCAAGTCGGATATGGAAAAGATGTTCCGACGCATTCAGGAAAATCACACCAGTCTCCGTGAGTTGGGGAAATATTAAACTAAAAGGAAAACTATGTACGAATATCTAAAAGGAATCATCACCAAAATCACTGCCAAATACATTGTTCTTGAAGTCAACGGTATCGGCTATATCTTGCATGTGGCCAATCCTTATGCCTATTCAGGTCAGGTTAACCAAGAAGCTCAAATTTATGTTCATCAGGTCGTGCGTGAGGACGCCCATCTGCTTTATGGATTTCGCTCAGAGGATGAGAAAAAGCTCTTTCTTAGTCTGATTTCGGTCTCTGGGATTGGTCCTGTATCAGCTCTTGCTATTATTGCTGCTGATGACAATGCTGGCTTGGTTCAAGCCATCGAAACAAAGAACATCACCTACTTGACCAAGTTCCCTAAAATTGGCAAGAAAACAGCCCAGCAGATGGTGCTGGACTTGGAAGGCAAGGTAGTAGTTGCAGGAGATGATCTTCCTGCCAAGGTGGCAGTGCAAGCTAGCGCTGAAAACCAAGAATTGGAAGAAGCTATGGAAGCCATGTTGGCGCTAGGCTACAAGGCAACTGAGCTCAAGAAAATCAAGAAATTCTTTGAAGGAACGACAGATACAGCTGAGAACTATATCAAGTCTGCCCTTAAAATGTTGGTCAAATAGGAGCAGAGCATGACAAAACGTTGTTCGTGGGTCAAGATGACCAATCCGCTCTACATTGCCTATCATGATGAGGAGTGGGGCCAGCCCCTCCATGATGACCAAGCATTGTTTGAGTTGTTGTGTATGGAAACCTATCAGGCAGGCCTGTCTTGGGAAACGGTACTCAACAAACGCCAAGCTTTCCGAGAAGCCTTTCATAGCTATCAAATTCAAGCGGTCGCAGAGATGACCGACACTGAATTGGAAGCCTTGCTGGATAATCCATCCATCATTCGAAATAGAGCCAAGATTTTTGCTACACGCACTAACGCCCAAGCCTTTTTACGACTACAGGAAGACTATGGCTCTTTTGATGCCTATCTTTGGTCCTTTGTTGAGGGGAAAACGATCGTTAACGATGTTCCCGATTACCGCCAAGCCCCAGCTAAAACCCCCTTATCTGAGAAATTAGCCAAAGATCTCAAAAAACGAGGCTTCAAGTTCACAGGCCCAGTCGCCGTCTTGTCTTTTCTACAGGCTGCAGGCCTGGTTGATGACCATGAGAACGATTGTGAGTGGAAAAGCGGTCATTAGTGTGTACAGGTAACTCGCATATCTGAGAATAGAATATAGAAAAAAGCTGAGAAACTTTTCCCAGCTTTTTATATATACTATTAGATTTGTTAGAGTGAAGTCAAAAAAGTGATTCCACCTAAAATAACACCAGCTGAATTTGGAATGATTAGTATCCAATCCTTCTTAGGTTCCTTTGTCCATCCATAAATAACCCAGATTAAGCAAGATATAGCAGCTGATAAAGGTTGAAATGGTTGAGCTTTATTTCCCTGTAAATTAGCGATAATTTGAGGTATGTAGGCAATAAATACTATAATTCCAATAAAGGCACCAATAGAACCTACGATTCGATTAATTTTTTGTTTTGTCATATACACCTCCTTCAAAAGGATAACATAGAAATTAGCGAAATGCAATAAATTCAGATACAAATTGTAACGAAAACGAATACAAAAGCACAAAAATAGAGAAACTATTTATTTTTTGTTATAGTCAAAGCGAATGACTTGCTCCTGTGCATCTACATGGGCATGGACGCCAAAGGGGACAATTGCTCTTGGAGTTGCGTGGCCAACATTTAGATTATAGAGAATCGGGATATTGCTGTCAATAATATCCAATAGTGCCTCTTTATAGTCGCCATAGAAAGTTTCATCCATAGGTTTTCCGACCAGGAGTCCACTGATGACCGCGAATATGCCAGTGTCCTTTAAAGTCCGCAACATCTTTTTGAAGTCTTCCGGCTCAGGCTTTTCTTCGCTTGTTTCTAGCAAGAGGATTTTTCCTTCCCAGTCTGACAAGTCAGGGAAAAGTCTGTATTTTTGGCAGAGCTCCGTGCTATCTGCGTATCGAGAGTTGTCAAAGATATCGTAGAGGGATTCGAGGCAACCGCCGAGGATTTCCCCCTCGAACTGGGCATTTCCTTGTAACAAGTCAAAACCAGTATTTGTATGACTGATACGAGGTGTTCCTAGAGCCTTGGGACTAAAATCAGTTCGTTCCTCATACCAAACGTCACTAGGGCGGATTTCTGAGATTCTTCCCGTCTCAATCAATTCTTTAAAGTAGTGAAGGCTATAGGGCAACATCTCCTTGTCTAATTCACAAATGTCTGCTAAGAAGGATTGACCATAAAAAGTCTTGATTCCTAGTTTATGCAACATGAGATGGTTCATAGTTGTATCCGAGAAGCCAAGAAAAATCTTTTGTTGAATAACCTTTTCTAGTTGGTCATTTTCAAAAAGGTAGGGCAACAAACGATAGGTGTCGTCTCCACCGATGGCACATAGGATCATGTCGATGCTATCATCGGAAAAGGCTTGCATCAAATCCTCTGCACGCGCTTCAGGATGGTCCTTGATAAAGTCTAAGCCTTTTAACGAATGGGGTAAAAAGATAGGATTAAGTCCTGAGTCCTTGAGACGTTGGACACCCAAGTCCACTTCGTGTTTGACAAAGTCTTCTCCTATAATGCCACTAGATAAACTAACAATACCAACAGTAGAAACCATATCTCATCCTCCTAGAAATAGATTGATACTCTTCGAAAATCAAATTCAAACCACGTCAGCTTTGCCTTGCCGTACTCAAGTACAGCCTGCGGCTAGCTTCCTAGTTTGCTCTTTGATTTTCATTGAGTATGAGCCTATTCTATCACAAAAGATGAGAGAAAGCTATGTGGGATTTCAGAAGAATGCTTTTAAATCAGGAAAGTAGTAAAAAAGCAACCGCACCTGCAGTTGCTTTTATGATTCTTCTTAATAGCGTGTTGGTCCTGCACTTGCGCTGCGGATGTTCAAGCGTTTCTTGAGATAGAAGCGAAGGGCTAGGAGAATTGCTCCGATAATAGCTAGTGGCAATGGAGCAAGTACGGGGTTAAGGTTAGCTGGTAGGAAGCTTGTTGCAAAGAAGACAAGCAACCAAAGGAACATAGAAACTAGGATAACCAGTACAGATTTCCAGAAAGGTGGACGTTGACTGCGGTCCATATCTGGTCCATAGTATTGGTAAACGAAGTAGTACATCAAGTAGAAGGCAAATCCACCAACCAGTCCAACTAGCAGGAGGGTAATCAAACCGTAACCGATAGCCTGATCTGCTGAGAAGAAGGTTGTGAGGGCGCTGACGAGGGCGAAGAGGCTAGTGATGAAAAGGGCTGAGTCCATAATCATGAGTTTTGGATCATCATTTTCTTTTGGATGCTCTTTTTCATATTGCTCCTTGACAGTGAAGCTGTGAGCCCAGTGAGTTGGTGCGCCATAGAGGGAGCGAGCAGTCGTACCTTTGGCTTGCTCTTCAAGGATTTGAGGAATGACTTCCTCAAAAATAGTCTTGATTTCAGCGTCTGTTTTTCCATCTTTGATGAATTGTTGGGTAGCGATGTGGATAAATTCTTGATTTTTCTTTGTTAATTTTTGTAGATCAATCTGAGACATAGGAACTCCTCTTAGAACCATTTTTTATGGATGAGATAGAGAGTGAGCGAGACACTCATAGCAAAGGCGATAAAGACGATTAACCAGAAGGCATTTGGCTCACCGTTTAGAGGGATTTCATTATCCTTAAAGTTCATCCCGTAGGCAGAAAAGACCATAGTTGGGATGGACATGACGATGGTCACAAGGGCCAAGGTTTTCATGATGTTGTTCTGGTTGTTGGAAATGATAGAGGCGAAGGTCTCTGTCATAGAATGCAAGACGTTTCCATAAATGTCTGCCATCTCGATAGCCTGTTGAGTTTCAATCAGGGTATCTTCAAGCAAGTCTTCGTCCTCAAGGTATTTCTTGATATTGCTGGTTGAGCTGGTCAATTTCTTAATCACACGCTCATTCGTTTTGAGGGAAGCCTTGAAATAGACGATGGTTTTTTCCAATTCCATGAGCTCAATCAATTCTTCATTACGAGTTGATTGATGCAGTTGACTTTCGATTTGCTCACTCTTGCGATCAATCGAACGAAGAGCTGTTAGGTAAAGCTCTGCATTGCGATAGAGAATCTGGAAGATGAAACGCGAACGCATGAAGGTGTAGAAATTACGCAAGCGACGGTTGATAAAGACATCGAGGACTGGTAATGGTTCCAAACACGTAGTGATAATGGTTTCCTCGGTGATGATAATACCAAGCGGGATGGTTACGTAGTAGGTGCGGTTATTTCTTTCCTCTGTGACCGGTACGTCTACGATAATCAGGGTATACTCGTCTTCAATGGTAATACGAGACATTTCTTCCGCATCGAGCGGTGCTCGAAGATCGGCAATATCGATATCGAAGGCGTTAGCGATTTCGAGTGATTCATTTTGAGTTGGATTGACGAGATTGATCCAAGTACCCGGTTCAAGTGTATCGATCTCTTTAAATTCAGTTGTTGTAGAGAGAAAAACTTGTTTCATATCCCTTATCCTTTCTCATTTTTCAGATTTTTTCACACCGTACTATTATACTACAAAATCGGCCTTTTTCAAAATAAATCTAACAAAAATCCTGTTGCTATTGGATTTTTACTTTGTCTTGAAATGTTGATTTTTAAATTTGCTCCCCTTTTTGCTCCCCCTATAGTGCTTTTAGTGCAGTTTCGTAGAATGATACTGCTTTTTTTGCGTTCTCTTTTGAGAGGTGGCTATATATATCCATGGTCATTGATAAAGTGGAATGACCTAGGCGGTACTGGAGTTCCTTGTATGGTATTCCAGAGTTAAGCAAGAGACTAGCGTGAGTGTGACGGAATCCGTGAAAGCCAATGTTAGGAACATCAGCACGCTTAAAATGTGTTTGCAATCTTCTTTTAAGTCTTGAACTGCTAGGATACTCATGAATGAAATCAGAAAATACCACGCTTTCACGTTGCCCTATCTTCCAGGCCTCTTTAGTTTGGCACAGTTTGTACTGCTTTAGCATGCTAACAGTCGCTTGATCTATATCTATATCCCGATAACTAGCCTTAGATTTTGGGCTATTGATTTCTAAATCCCGATTTAGTGTTTTGGTAATATGCACAACGGCATTATCTAAGTCAATATCAGACCAGCTAAGCGCTAGAGCCTCATTGATACGGCAACCAGTAGCCAATAGGAACTTATAGAGCGTCGTCTCATAGTAATAACGGTATCTATGAGTATCTAAATTATCGAGATAACCAAGAAATTTTTTTAGTTCTTGATTTTCAAAGTGCTTTACTTTTTTCCGCCTTGCTTTCTGAGTGTTACGAGGTAAAACAACATCACGCGCAGGATTGGACGGTATAGCTTGCATGGTTACGCCATACTGTAAGATACGTTTGTTTAAAGCATGTATCTTGTCATAGTGTAGAAAAGCCCCTTTTTCCCCTCTATTAGTCTTGTCAGCAAGTTCGTTGATAATGGACTGGATAAGTGGAGTAGTGAGCTTATCGAGCTTGTAAGCCCCAAAAATAGGCAATATATGATTATCAATTAGCTTTCTAACATTGCCTTGAGTGTTTGGCTTAACCGTATTCTTATAACTTTCTAACCAGAGATTGGCTAATTCTTGATAGTTTTTTATGGTGCTAGCCTTTTGTCTAGTGGATCCTGCTTTTTGAAAAGCAATTTTTTCTTGAGTAGCTTTCTGCTTAACTTCCTTTTGTGTCCGCCCTGTTACCTTAGTTTTAACTTTCTTTCCTGTTACTTGGTCAATTCCTAGATATACATTAGCACGATAGACTTTACTACCGTCTTTTTTTATAACTTCAGTTATTTTCATGATGATAAACCTTTCTAAAATACATCAGCAGGCAAGCTATTATCAAAAAGGTTTTAGATTGTGGTTTAAATCATGATAGGGCTTCATAGATTGCCCCACATTCGATTTTAAAGAGTCAGGCGGTAAATAATACCAGAGTAGGGAACAAGACGGATATGGTGCTATTATGAGCTTGTTTATAGTAAGTAAGCCTGTATTTAAAGTTTTTTATCGTCAGTTAGCTGTTTTAAAGTTTTTTCAAAATCCGAGTTTATCTTTTGGGTTTTGTTGAATAGCTGGTATTCTGCTTTTGCTTTATCTTTCGCAACCTTGGAAGTGATTTTCCCATGACCTTCTAAAATATCGTATTCTTGGAAAGTTAAAAAGCGGTCAATGCTTTGGGCTAGTTGTTGCATTGTCTGAGCTTTTCGCTGTTCTATCTGTCTTTCCAGGTAATCAAAATAGCTAGATATTCCTCTTTCAAGGGAACGGATCTGTTTTTCTGTTAGGTAATTCTTTGCTATTTGGGTATCTGCTTGCAGTATGCGACCATTAGGGGAGTTTTTCCATGTTGTAAGTCCCATGTTGTCTTTTGTATGGTCTGCTTTCGTGTAGATAATTTCCGCAGCAGTTTGGCCAGTGATTGCATAATGAAACTTATTCTGTACATCAGCATAGAATTGCTTAGTCAATGTACTTTGTGGGTCATAGTCAATAGAGATTTCTGCAAAAATATCTGTAATCTGTAACCATATACGACGCTCACTAGCTCGGATAGAGCGCACGCGCTCCAAGAGCTCACGGAAATAGTCTTTTTCCAGCAAGTTTTCGCCTTGTTTCAGACGGTTGTCATCCATGGCGAACCCTTTTATCATGTACTCACGAAGTACCGAAGTAGCCCACTGTCTAAATCTCGTAGCTTTTTGGGAATTGACACGGTAACCAACTGAAATGATGGCGTCAAGGTTATAGAAATCAACTTGGCGTACAACTTCACGACTACCCTCTATTTGAACTGTTTCCATTTTGGAAATAGTTGCTTTTTCTTCTAATTCGCCCTCTTCAAAGATATTTTTTAGGTGTTTACTAATTGCAGGAACACCGACATCAAACAAGCGAGCCATTTCTTTCTGACTAGCCCAAATTGTTTCGCCTTTGATGATGACACTAGCTGTCTCGCTATCGTTTTCAGCAGTATAGATTAAGAATTGTAATTCGTTCATGAGATCCTTTCTAAAATATTGTGAGTAGTTGACATTTGTTGACATCTGAAATTGACTTGTTGACGTCAACAAAATGCTCTACAATGGGGTTTTTGGCGGTATCACAAGCTATCTTTGCCTTATCAATTACTAGAAGAAAGTTCCTCCATTCTGTATACTCAAGGGTCTTTTGTAAGTCCCGAGCGTACCAAAATTCTACTCCATTTTCGTCTATGTGTTTGATATTTTCAAAAGTTAATTCATCGTACTGTTGGAGTTCCATAATAAGGTAGTCCTTTCTAAAATATTGTAAGTGGTTGACATTTGTCGACATCAACAAAATTGGTAGATATAGAGCTTATATAGGCTTGAAGCTCGAGCGAAGCCCGAGAATCCATGCGCTTCAGGATTGTTGAACATTGTGGCGCGTGGGTTAGTCAATTTTGATAGTTTTGTCCACTTGAACTTCTTTAGGTGCGTGTGAACTTCCATAATCATCAAAAAATGAAATAATCACCTTGTCGTTTTTATTTAGAGAAATTTCCGTTAGATACTCTTTTGTGGGGTGAAAATCATACCTATATGCAGAAATCACTGTTTTAGAATTGAGATAGTGATTTTTTAGCACCTCAATTACATCATTATAAAAATGTGTTTGAAATCCAACGGGTAACGATGAAATAAAATTATAGAATTCCTTATACCCAAAGTTTCCGCTATCTTCATCTAGTGAAAGGCGTACCCACAGTTTGATACTATCGTCATCAGTTGGAGAATCAATATGTTTAGGGGAGAAAAAGAATAATTTAGCGATATAAATCCTCTCACTATGAGGAGATTTTAGGTTAATCGCGATTACATTATCCCCGTCTTCTTTATACTCATAGTTATCTTTATTGTAAACCTTCCAGATATAAGGACTATATACAAAAAAATCTTTTAGTTCTATTCCAAGGTAATTACATAACTTATCAACGGTATCAAATTGAACACCTTTCCCAGTATTTTCTGATAGAGCCATCAGAGTGGTTTTAGAAATACCAGTATCTTCATAAACGTCTGCTATCTTCAGACCTCTTTCGGCCATTAGTACAGCGAAATTTGTCTTAATCATTGTAAGTTTCCTCCGTAGCTAAATTATAACCGATATTGTTAAAAAAAACAAACAACAAAAAAATATAACAGACTATTGACAAATGTTTTAGAGTAGTGTAATATGTTTTTTGTTAGCGATATCGCTAATATATAACAAAACTCAAAAAAGGAGGATAGAGATTTGAAAAATAATATGCGTGTTATTTTAGCAAAGAAACGCTTGAAGGTGGCAGATGTTGCAAGAGAAACAGGGCTATCAAAAAGCACACTCACAGCTTTATACTATGAGCGTACTAAGCGCCCAGATATTGAAACCTTGCTAAAGATTGCTAACTATCTAGGTGTTTCTATTGATGAACTACTAACACCAGAAGATTAAGAAAGGCAGGCAAGCAATGAAGAGGAACTATACAAGGGTCATCGATGAAATGCGAACCACTCACGGGCTGAACTTGGTAGCTATTGGCCAACGGATAGGCATAGACCCCCGAACAGTTGGCAAGTGGGCACAGGGCAAACATAAGCCCAACAAGGAAAGCAGAAAAAGACTAAACAAGTTATACAGAGAGGTTAAGCAAGACATGACAACACAGCAAAAAGATTTATGTGATTTTTTTGGGAACTTCTTTCCCAAAGGAGAACCACACAACAAAAAGGAAGTTTTGGAAGTTGTGACAACTCAACGATTTGGATCTAAACACTTTGATGTTTATGGAGACATTCAAAATCCGTTATTTGTAGCGGTAGAGGTTGCTGAGATGATTGAAATCCAAAACACCACAGATTTACTAAAACGGGTAGATGATGATGAAAAGCTGACCTATGTAATATATAGGGCAGGTCAAAAAAGAGAAATGAATATGCTGACAGAGTTCGGAGTCTATGAAGTATTATCGCAGTCACGCAAACCACTAGCAAAAGAGTTTAAAAAAGTGGTCAAGCACATTCTGAAAGAAATCCGACTAAATGGCTACTACATGGCTGGGGAACTGGTGGAAGAACCACAGACCACTATAAAAGCCCCTGACACGTTGGCAGAGGCAGAGCGGTATTATATCGATACACTAGCCAAAGCTATTGCAGAGGCTCAGAATATGGACGAGAAGAGCCGTCTGACAAGCAAGCTAACCCGATTCATGCAGGAGGTAGAACCACAATGGAACTAGTCTATATGGACGGAAAGAAAGAGCCGTATACACTGAGCAGTATTGTGGCAGAATGCACGGGATTGCAACATCACACAATAACCAAGACGATCCGCAAACATCAAGCAAGGTTTGAACAGTTCGGAAAGGTTGGATTTAAAATCCAAGCTAGGGAGAGTGGCCAGAATACCAAGGACTATATTTTGAATGAGCAACAAGCGACCTTGTTAGTTACATTCTTAAAGAATACCGAGCAAGTGGCCAACTTCAAAACCAACCTGGTCAAAGCATTCTTTGAAATGCGTGAGGAACTTTCTAAGTTTCGTATGCAGAGGGCGCTAGAAAAGCCAAAAAGAAAAACACTGCATGACAGTATTGAGAACTGGGAACAAGCACCAAAGCACGCGCATAGCACCATGAACAACCTGCTACTGAAAGCAGTAACCGACAGGAACGCTAAGCAGTTAAGGGAAGAACGTGGGGGCTATAATGGCATCGATAGCTTGACAAGTGACGAGCTGGAGCAATATCAAGCCTTTGAGGATATGGTAATAGCCATGATTGGCTTGAATATGAGTTATCAGGAAATCAAAGCTATGGCATTCAGAAATAAAAAAACACGCCAAAGAAGCGCGTGAGAGCAACAAAAAAGGCTTAGCAATAACCACACCGCAGAGCCTTTCACACTAACACTAAAACGAATTTAACAAAGCAGGCAAGCTATTATCAAAAAGGTTTTATATCATGCTAGGGCTTCATAGTTTGCCCTGTATTCAAGTTTAACAAGTTAGATAGGTAAATTCTATGCTTAATTGTTAAGTGGTAAAAACACTTATTTTACAGTGTTTTTTGATAGTTTTTTCTAAAGTTAGTTTACCAGTTAGCTAACAAAACACTTTACATTTCCCACGCGCGTGGTATAATAGAATTAACAAGATAACTTGCGAAGGATTAACGTTGTGTTCCCAAAGGGGAGTAAGTCAATGGACGAGAATTCACATATGCCTGGGGTTATCTTATTTTTTTTGTCTTTTTTTCAAGTTTTCTACGAACGTTTCAGGATTTCGTTCGATTTCCTCAATTATAAAATCGCAGAGGATTTGAGAGTAGCCGTATCGATTACCAATTTTATAATGGTAGCAATAACGTTGATTTGTCTTGATATCATAAAATGTATTAAAAAGTTGTAAGTCGTTTGTTGTAAACGTCTTTTTTTGTTTTTCTCCACCGACTATTTTTGTTAATAAAATCCCTTTCGATTTGAGATGTCTATTAACAATTTTAATAACTTCCCTAGTAGTTAATGGATAGATAGCGTTTGGATCTTTAATCTCTCTAACTATACCTATACTCGTTTCCGCAGTCTTATCAAGTTTAACAAATAAATCAGCATCTTGTTCTAGCTTAGTGATATAAAATCGAGTTTCAACAGGTACAGCATAGGCAGAATTATTAGTATATATTTCACTTTCAATTTTATCTTGCTCGGCAAGTATACGTTCAGCCATTTTAGGAGAGTACTTGGCTCGAATTTCTTCTTGATTAAGTTGGTCGATGCGGACTGATAAAGTCAAGAAATTTTGTGCAATTTGTTTTGTGATATCCTCATTGTGAAACTCTTGCATTTTTAAAATATAATTAGAAACACATGCTTGAAATAATGGGGCATAGATATGTTCATAATCTTCTGTTATGAAGTGGGTACTAGTATTCCTAAGTTCTATAATTCGAATTAGATTTTTTCGTAATGATCCATGTTTATCTGGGAATACTGTTTCAACTGCATTTTCTAATGATATCGTTCTATCCTTACTATCCTTAAAATATATTGATTCTTCACCATCATTATTAATGATATAAGCCTTTAGCATTAATTCCCAGGCGTTACAGATAAAAAAACTAAAACCCTCAATTCTATACTTAATTGTAGGTTTGTTATATATTTCAATCCCCATAATAAAAGCCTCAATACTTTTATTAACTAATCTTTTACTTAAATCTTCCATACGTTTCCTCTCTTAAAATATTTTCTATATTGTGGCGCGTGGTATGCTATAGATCGCATAATCGACTTTTTCGGCCATCCTGTTTTGCTATGGTTGCTTTTTTTTATTAAGTAATTCTTCAACTTTAATAATATCTTCTTCTGAATGACTATTTCTAAAATCCTTAATAGCTTCAGTATCTTTAGGGTCTATTAAGGTGTATTCATTAGAAATTTTTAAAATTCTAATTTCTTCCTCAAGCATTTTATTTTCTTTTTCAAGCATTTCTCGCTCTTTCTTCGCTCTCAGTAGTTCATCTAACTGCGAACCTAAATGAGTAACGAGGTCAGAGGGTTCTTTTAAAAAATCATGAGGTAAATTATCATGCTCTAAATCTTTTATAACACCTTTAAATAATTTCTTTTGTTTTCTTTCTGATAAAGACTCAAACATTGTAACAAAATCAATAACAGGCTGCTCACTCTTTAAAATAACCTCTGAATCATGAACAAAAAAACGGGGGTCAATATCTGAGACCTCTACTTTAAAATAGTCAGCAATTTTTTGGAGGTTTTCAGTATTTGGCATTGACCTACCTTTGACATAACCTGTTAGCGTACTTTTTGGAATACCTAAATCATTATGTAAGTCAATTTGTCTTTTACCTTGTTCTTTCATAAGTCTATTTAATCTAGCAGAGAAATAGAGTCTATTTTTAATATCTTGAGGGCTATTTTTTGCCATGTATATTTACCTCCTCCTAAATTTCCTAACTTCATTGTAACACAATAAAATAGAAAAAGTACGAAAATAATAATATTTTTTAATTTAATTATTGACAAAGTACGAAAATAATAGTACAATTCAATTAGAATTTTAGAAAGGATTTTTTTAATGAAACAGATTACTTTAAAAGGAGCGCGAGTTTCTGCTGGTTATACGTTACGTGAAGTTGGTTCAAAAATCAATAGAAGTTTTCAAACTATCGCAAAGTACGAAAAAGATAGTACTAAAATTCCTGTTGATTTACTAAGAGAATTAACTTCACTTTATAATATTTCCCCTGATCTTATTTTTTTAGGAAAAAGTACGAAAAAAAACGAACTTGCTTAGAAAGGAGCAAACCGATGGAACTAGTCTATATGGACGGAAAGAAAGAGCCGTATACACTGAGCAGTATTGTGGCAGAATGCACGGGATTGCAACATCACACAATAACCAAGACGATCCGCAAACATCAAGCAAGGTTTGAACAGTTCGGAAAGGTTGGATTTAAAATCCAAGCTAGGGAGAGTGGCCAGAATACCAAGGACTATATTTTGAATGAGCAACAAGCGACCTTGTTAGTTACATTCTTAAAGAATACCGAGCAAGTGGCCAACTTCAAAACCAACCTGGTCAAAGCATTCTTTGAAATGCGTGAGGAACTTTCTAAGTTTCGTATGCAGAGGGCGCTAGAAAAGCCAAAAAGAAAAACACTGCATGACAGTATTGAGAACTGGGAACAAGCACCAAAGCACGCGCATAGCACCATGAACAACCTGCTACTGAAAGCAGTAACCGACAGGAACGCTAAGCAGTTAAGGGAAGAACGTGGGGGCTATAATGGCATCGATAGCTTGACAAGTGACGAGCTGGAGCAATATCAAGCCTTTGAGGATATGGTAATAGCCATGATTGGCTTGAATATGAGTTATCAGGAAATCAAAGCTATGGCATTCAGAAATAAAAAAACACGCCAAAGAAGCGCGTGAGAGCAACAAAAAAGGCTTAGCAATAACCACACCGCAGAGCCTTTCACACTAACACTAAAACGAATTTAACAAAGCAGGCAAGCTATTATCAAAGAGGTTTTAGTAAAGATTTATACATAGATTATAGCATATTTAGGGCAATTTGACCATACGGAGAGCGCCAACTCTTAAAACTGGTACTTTCTCACGCTTTCAATTTGGCGAGTCTGAGCGTGAGGATATCCTGTATAAGAAACAACTCAAAAAAGCCCCACGCTCAGAAATTTGGCGACCGAGAGCGTGAGGCTGTAGGCAAGAAAAAAGTATTAAAAAGCCATCGTGGCAAGTATAAAAAGATAGAAAAAGAGGTAAAAAACATGACAACAAAAAAAGCAACATCAAGCCAACAAGTTCTATTATCGGCTAAGAAACTAGCAGAATTAGGGAACGAATTAACCGACATCATGAATGTTTTAGAAATGAATAACCTAGCTCTTGAAGGGCTTGAGTTTGCACTACAGAAAGATACAACCATGTTCTTATGGCTTGCTAAAAAATACACTGATACAGCATACGCCCAGAATGAAAAGCTATACGATCGTCTAAATGAAATAGCCTTTTTGCTTTTGAACAATGACGACGCTAAAGAGCTGGAGGCATACCATGACTAAAGATATTAAAGAAATGGCACAAGCCGAAGACAACTTGCTGAATATGGAACAACCTAAACAAGCGGAATTTATCAAGAACTATAAGGCGAGGGCATAACATGAACGAACTAGATTTAACCAACATACAGGCGATTTTTGTTACCGTGGTATCGATTGGCATATTGCTTTATCTAAACCACCGAGACCGCAAAAAAAGCGCCCAATTTGAGCGAGAAAACCAACAGACGATAGAAACACCTAGCGAGGATTTAAACCCTGATTATGGGCGATATATCCAGCTTGCAGGGGTCAATGTATGGGGAGGAATTGAATGAGTCTATCAGAGAATGACAAACGAGTATTAAGACTAATCAAGGTAGGGGCTGAGAACTCCATAACAGGGGCAGAAATCAGCCTACTCACCAAACTAGCAGAAAGAACCGTGCAAGATATTATCAGTCGTCTAATCACGCGCCATAGCGTTCCTATTGTTGGGGTTCGCCATGGGACATTTAGAGGATATTTTATCCCAGCTAACAAAGAGGAGCTACTGGACGGAGCAAAAACATTTTACAATCAGATACGAGAAGAAGAAAAGCGCCTATCGGTGTTGATGAATAGCGACCTAGAAAGCTACAAAGAAACCTTGAAGGAGGTGGGCGGATATGTTTAGCCTAAGCCGAGAAAGCGAGCAAGACCTAGCGCATGGCATTCTGGAGGTAGTGGAAAGATACCTGGAAGCGCGTGATACAGTCAAACCACGACTGACAGGTTTAATCTCAGCCCAGGAAGTCATGGGCGAGTTAGATATAAAATATCTGACACTCCAAAAGTGGGAAAAAGCAGGGCTAAGGCGATACCATCCACCGCTTGAAGATACAAGAAAGGTTTATTATAAAATAACTGACATCTGGAAGTTTTTGGGGGTGGAAAATGGGTAGATACATGACAGAGCCAGCTTATGCTGGTATGAAGTTAGCCAAGGAAGATAAAACCAAGGTCAGACGCCCAAAGTTGAAGCAACTCAAAGAACGGAAACAACTGAAGAAACTGAGGAAGAAACGTCGGAAAGGGAGCTGATATGACGATTTACGAGGCTAGAGGCTTTCAGGGTAATCTTGTCTATCCATTTGATAAAATTGAGCCGTTCCAGTACATTGAACGCTTTAAGCCTTTGGTAGTCCCTGAAGGGGCAAACATTGAAGAATTTAAACGTACACAAGCGCCTTACTGTATAAGTGGCAAAGTGACGCCAGAAAAGCATGGCAGTTACAAGCGAAACAACCCCAGTCTAATCTATCGGGATTTGATTTTCCTTGATTATGATGATATACAGGGGACGGCTGAGGGTTTTATAAAGGCCGTTTCTAGCGCTTTATTTGGCTACTCTTACATCTTATACCCGACTATCAAACATAGCTTAGAAAAGCCCCGTTTTCGCCTTGTAGTGAAGCCTAACAACGTGATGAATGAGGCAACCTATAAGCAGGTAGTGAAAGAGATTGCTGACAAGATTGGATTACCCTTTGATATGGCCAGTTTAACATGGTCACAACTTCAAGGGCTACCAGTAACAACAGGCGACCCAGCAAGTTATCAAAAGATTGTGGAGCATGGACTTGATTATCCAGTACCACAGACAACGGCTGAACCAGTCAAACGGAATGCTACAAGCCTTCCATACACTCCGAGGCCAAGCGGTCAGAAATCTATGACCATGAGGATTATTGACACGCTTTTCAACGGATTTGGAGATGAGGGAGGGCGCAACGTAGCACTGACACGATTTGTAGGCTTACTCTTCAATAAGTGGGTTGATTGTGACCTAGAGACAGCCTATGAACTAACAAAGATAGCCAACAGCGTGACAGTTGAACCATTGCCTATTGAGGAGCTAGACCGCACTTTTAGCAGTATAGCACGGGCTGAATATAGAAAGAGAGGTTAGAACCATAGAACTAGAAGAATTAGCAAACCTAAAAAGTGAAATCTTGGAGGTCAGAGAGCAAGAACAACCTCCTAGAACGATGAAGGAGCTTGAAAATCGTATCTTTAAAGCTGGTGAAGAATGGCGGGCAGAACATACCGAAACTAAGGTAAATGAGACCACAGGGGACGTTACCGAAAAGGTGGCCATGCCTCAGACATTCACAGTAGCTAAAATACTTAGCGAGATTGTCACATTTACTTTTATCAGCAAGAGCAATATACCTGATTATAGCCTACTCTATATCTACGATTTAGACGAGGGTATCTATACTGCTAGTAATGATCTATTCAATCTTTTGTGTAAGACCTTTGATGTGAGAATTAAACCCAGAGAGTGGCCACAGATTAAGTTAATGGTTAGAACATTGGCAAAGATACGAAAACCTTTAGAAAGTTCCAACCTCATTCCCGTACAGAACGGCATTATCAACTTAGAAACTAAGGAACTACTCCCCTTTAGTCCTAAGTATGTAATTACAAGTAAGATAAGCACGGCCTACCACGCGCCTAAACGAGTCCCAATAGATAGAGAGGGCAAAACTTTTGATGATTGGCTAAACTCAATCGCTTGTAATGATAGTGAACTGGTAACACTGTTTTGGCAGATTATCCTTGAAGCTATTAACCCTAACCATACCCGAAATAAGTTTGCCATTTTCTACGGGGACGGCAACAATGGTAAAGGGACATTTCAGCGCTTCCTTATCAACCTGATAGGGGAAAGTAATATATCAGCCTTAAAGCCTGCACAGTTCGGAGAAAAGCATAACTTGGAGACCTTGGTAGGCAAAGTTTGCAATATTGGGGATGAAGCTCCTAACGAATACTTAAAAAATCCGTCTGATTTAATGAGTATCACTAGTGGGGACACCGTGCTAGTTAATCCAAAAGGACGCCCAGCCTTTGAAGCTACTTTCAAGTTATTCAATATCTTTTCAGGGAATTATATCCCCAATGGTGGCAACAAGACAAAAGGCTGGTATCGTAGAATTATGATCGTCCCTTTTAATGCTGACTTTAACGGGGAGAAGGAAAAACCTTGGATAAAAAATGAGTTTTTAGCAAACAAGGAAGTCCTAGAATATGCCCTCTACAAAGCTATCAATCAAGAGCCATTTACTCACTTTATCGAACCTAAAGCAGTTAAAGGACTCCTAGAAGAATACCAGGAGGATAATGACTACTTACTTTCATGGGTTAAGCATGAATACATGGAAAAAGGTTGGCATGAGCTGGACGTAGTACCTGTTTTTATACTAACTAGGTCGCTGAAACATTATGCTGAAGATATGGGAATACCCAAGCCCAATGTTTACGGGGCAGGAAAAGAAACGATAAGACACTTACAACAGTTAACACCCAATCATTACAAACTTAAAAGAGCGAGGGTCAAAGTTGAAGATTATGACAAACTAGATCCGTTAGAGTTTGAAAGAACCAAACTATCCAAAACTAATCACGCTGTCGTTAAAGACTAAAATGTTACCTTCTTTTTATGCCCTAAACCCTTGGTATATCTAGGTTTTTACCCAAAAATGTTACCTTCTTGTTACCTTGTTTAGAAAGAAGGTAACGTTGTTAAATACTTGATACTACTGACTTTTTTGGAAAAATGTTACCTTGTTACCTTGTTTTTAACTCTCTATATAGGGAAAAAATAGTATTTTTATATATAAGGGCTATGACTTCAAAAGAAGGTAACATGGTAACAAAATGGTCTAAACCCTTGGGGGAGTAAGGCTGAACTATGTTACCTAGAAGGTAACAAAATCACTAAAGAAGGTAACAAAATGGGGTAGATAGTACCGACCCCCTTGCAATGGTGTAACTACTAGTGACACCCTTAAAACAGAAAGAGGAAAAACAACATGACATTAAAAGCATTTTCGGATAAAGCCAAAACATTTACTTTCACTTACGAATTTAAAGACCTAGATACTGCTCTGGTAGCAGGTCACGCGCTACTGGGATATATGACTGGGACTTATGAAGTACCATCCATTTCAATAACTCACAAGGATAAAGGGACGCTTGTAGCTGAGTATGTGGAGGATAAGAAACTAAACAAGACCTTCAAGCGTATTTGTGACAGTTTCAAAGACTATTACAACCAACCAGTGGACGATGAAGCATTTGAAGAACGTTATAAACGGGAGCGCGTGCTTCAACTCAAAGAGTCAGAGGATTTTGAGGATTTGCTGAATAAGGTCACAGACTACGAGCTGGAACTATTAGACTATGCTGATCGCTTGCTTTCTGATAAGCCTATCCCTATGGACTCTATGACTGCTTTTGGTACGTTGGAAATGCTGGGCGATGAAAGTATTAGCCTACTCCAAAAGTTGGACGTAGAGGGCGAATATAAAGGCCTTGCTGATTATTCTGGTCAATAAACACAGGGGAGCAATCCCCTTTTTGTTAACAAGTCAATAGTTTTGGGTTTTTCCATATAGGGGGAGATAGTGAAGTAGTTGCAATTTACCAAACGAACACCGTAGCAGGGGGAAATATGGAACGCGATAGCCGAGGGAGATTTTTGCCGGGCAATCAAGTAGCAAAAGGCAACAAGGGCAATAGAAAGCCCAAATATGGCAATAGCAACGCTTTGAAGCATGGACTACGCAGAGGATATACCGGATTGTTACCAAGCCTAAAAGGTGGGGTGTCTATATATAAAAATGGTGCATACCTTGGAACGCTACCAGACAAGTATTTCCACCATTCTGAAGATGGGGCGCTTTGGGTAGATTACAACGCTTGTCAGTATTTAATTTCAGTTTGTGGCTTGCCTAAAAGTATGTTTAGCGAACCCGAGGAATGGTAAAGGTGCAGATACTTGAACTCCGATCGAACGCCGAGAAAATGCAAAAAAAAGCCAGCACAGGGCTGACTCCTTTGTGATATATCCGATAAACATATTATATCATAAAGGAGTCCGAGGTATGACACCAGAGCAGGTAAAAGAAAAACTAGAGGGCGTTAAGTGGATAAGCAAGGAAATCAAAGGCTTATATTTGGAATTGGAGGCCCTGGAAGGTAGTATTATCAAAAAGCCAACACTAAGCCATAGCAGGGTACAGGCAAGCAGAGAGAACAAGACAGAGAACAATCTTATAAGTGTTCTAAAACTAAAAGAGGATACGCTTCAGAGGATTGAGCGACTTACTGAAGAGAGAATGGAAATATCTAGGCTGATTGATAAGTTGGTCAATCCGCTTGAGCGTTCTGTTCTAAGACTTTTTTATTTGAATAATCTAGACGCTTGGCAGGTTGCTGAGGAAATAGATAAATCAAAGACTACAGTATATCGAGTAAAGCAGGAAGCTATAGAACACTTGAGCAAGGTGGAAGGAGCGAACTAATGGAGCTGGATAAGTTTAAAACGATGATGAACGTCAGAGAGCGGATGAATTACTTTCTACGTTTCCAGAGGATGGCAGGGAGTGAAAACCAAGTTACAATCGATGAAGAGGCTTGGAAACTTGTTTTACCTGATCAGTGGAATTTGAGCGGTGAGCATGAAAAAGCAATCCGTGAGGGGTTGGAGATATTCGCCCACGACATCAACAGCATAGAGAATAAACGAGCCAGAAAATACTTTATTATCCATTATTGCTATATGAGAAAGAAAACAATGAGTGAATGCGTAGAGATGGCAGGTACTAGCTCCACTAGCTACCACCGATACAAACAGATAGCCGTCTTAAACTTTGCGAGAATCCACCAGAACGGAGAACTAGAAGTATATAGGTAGGCGTTTGTGGTGTTTTGTTGAGAAATGTTGAGATTTAAGTGAGGGGGAATGACATGATTGAAGATTTTTTGATTGATTTGGAGAGTATCCAATTAGAGGATATGGAGATAGATTTAAACATGGATTTTGAAATAGATGTTGACCTTGATGATTTAGATTTAACCTTACTACAAGAATTAGAAGCGTAAATGTTGGCAAATGTAGGCGTAGGCTTCATATTCGCCCCCTCTTTTGCTTTGTTTTGTGCTAGACGACTAAAACACCACGGACAAACTACAAGCCCTTAGAGAGCAAACTAGGGGCTTTTATGATATTGTGAAAACAAGTGTAAAAAATACGTGTTATACATTGACAAGTGTTTCAAACAAGTGTATAATATAATTAAAGATACGGAAAGGAGAAGCCGATGACCGAAAGAGAACTAAAAAAACTTGCTAAGAAAAAAGGTTTTATCAAAACAGCTTTTGGTAAGGGTTCGCATGAAGTCTGGAAACATCCAGACGGAAGAACGGTAACGATACCTAAACCAAAAGAAAACGACTATAGACCTGGAACACTTGGCAAGATTTTGAAAGTACTGGAAGGGGAGTAAAAAACTCCCTCCCCTATATTGGGGCGGTCATTGGTTATTATCAGATTATGAAATACACTTACTTGGCATTGTTTGAAGTGGATAAAGAAAACGGCGGTTATACAATCACGCTCCCTGATTTTCAAGGAGCAGTTAGCGAGGCTGACACCTTAAACGAGGCAATTTATAACGCCCGTGAGGTACTAGAAATTTATACAATCATGTTTGAAGATGAAGGCAAAGAGTTTCCAGAACCTTCAAGTTTTAAGGCTTTGGCTAGTGAACTTGGCAGTGATGAGGATATTCTGCAAGCTATCTCAGTAGATACGGAACTGGTTAGAGAGCGCGAACGTTCTAAGGTTGTCAATAAAACTGTAACCCTCCCTAGTTGGTTGGTTGAAGTTGGTAAAGAAAATAAAATCAATTTCAGTCAGCTGCTACAAAAAGCAATCAGGGAAGAATTGCAGGTATAACATCATAACCCACGCGCTTCATGGTATAATATACCTATCAGCAACCAGCAATAAAAAAAGCACGTTTGACCGTGCTAGTTTCTTGCCTGCTGAACTCGTCAAATCTTAGCCCTTTTGTGGGGCTTTTTTGCTCCCCTTTTTGCGTACTTTGGGGGAGCAAGTAGTAAAAAGTAATATTAGTGTTTTTTGTTCAAAAGCGCGTGATATAAGGGTTAGGAAGCCCTAAGGAAACATAAAATAAGAAGTTTTTTATTATACTACAAAATCGGCCTTTTGGGTAATAGAATCTCACTTTTTTTGGTATAATGGTAAGCAATAATGGACTAGAAAGAACAAAGATGCAAGATAAAATTGTCATTCATGGGGCGCGTGCCCATAATTTAAAAAATATTGATGTGGAGATTCCACGAGACAAGCTAGTTGTTGTGACAGGCTTGTCAGGTTCAGGGAAATCCAGTCTGGCCTTTGATACTCTCTATGCTGAGGGACAACGTCGCTATGTAGAGAGTTTGTCAGCCTACGCTCGTCAATTCTTGGGAAATATGGAAAAACCAGATGTAGATGCTATTGATGGTCTCAGCCCAGCTATTTCCATCGACCAGAAAACGACTAGTAAAAACCCTCGCTCGACGGTGGGAACAACGACTGAAATCAATGACTATCTGCGTCTCCTCTACGCACGTGTGGGTACGCCTTACTGTATCAACGGACACGGGGCTATCAAGGCTTCTTCTGTAGAGCAAATCGTGGATAAGGTTTTAGATTTGCCTGAACGCCAGCGCTTGCAAATCTTAGCTCCTGTCATCCGCAAGAAAAAAGGCCAACATAAGAGTGTTATCGAGAAGGTTCAGAAAGATGGGTATGTCCGTGTCCGTGTGGATGGGGAAGTCTATGATGTGACCGAAGTGCCAGAGTTGTCTAAGAGCAAGCAACACAATATCGATGTTGTTGTTGACCGTATTGTTATCAAGGAGGGCATTCGTAGTCGTCTCTTTGATTCGATTGAAGCAGCTCTTCGTATTGCTGAAGGATATGTTATTATCGATACCATGGATGACTCTGAGTTGCTCTTCTCAGAACACTATGCTTGTCCAGTATGTGGCTTTACGGTTCCAGAACTAGAACCTCGTCTCTTCTCCTTCAATGCTCCTTTTGGTTCTTGTAGTGAGTGTGACGGCTTGGGTATTAAGCTGGAGGTGGATACTGATTTGGTAGTACCAGATGCCAGCAAAACCTTACGTGAGGGAGCCTTGGCTCCTTGGAATCCTATCTCATCCAACTACTATCCAAACATGCTAGAGCAGGCTATGACAGCTTTTGGAGTGGATATGGACACGCCTTTTGAGGACTTGTCAGAAGAGAATAAGAACTTGATTCTCTATGGATCTGATGGTAAGGAATTCCATTTCCACTATGAGAATGAATTTGGTGGCGTGCGTGATATTGACATTCCGTTTGAGGGAGTTGTCAATAATATCAAGCGTCGCTATCACGAGACAAACAGCGATTACACTCGCACCCAGATGCGCCTCTACATGAATGAGCTGACTTGCGGAACCTGTCACGGCTATCGTCTCAATGACCAGGCCTTGTCTGTCCGTGTGGGTGGCCAGCAAGGTCCACATATCGGAGAAATTTCAGACCTGTCTATCGCAGATCACTTGGAGTTGGTGAGCCAGCTGACCTTATCTGAAAATGAAGCCATTATCGCTCGGCCTATTCTCAAGGAAATCAAGGATCGTTTGACCTTCCTTAATAACGTGGGCCTTAATTATCTGACTCTGTCACGTTCGGCAGGAACCCTTTCAGGTGGGGAAAGTCAGCGTATTCGCTTGGCAACCCAGATTGGTTCCAACCTATCAGGTGTCCTTTATATCCTGGATGAGCCGTCAATCGGTCTTCATCAGAGGGACAATGATCGTCTAATTGCCAGTCTGAAAAAGATGCGTGATTTGGGTAATACTCTCATAGTAGTGGAACATGACGAAGATACCATGCGTGAGGCGGATTATCTGATTGACGTTGGTCCCGGTGCCGGTGTTTTTGGTGGGGAAATTGTTGCGGCAGGTACGCCTAAACAGGTAGCTCGTAACAGTAAATCTATCACAGGTCAGTACTTGTCAGGTAAGCGTGCTATTCCAGTGCCAACAGAGCGCCGTGTCGGAAATGGTCGTTTTATCGAAGTGACAGGAGCGTGTGAAAACAACCTACAAAATATCACTGCTCGCTTTCCTCTCGGAAAATTCATTGCGGTGACAGGGGTGTCGGGCTCAGGCAAGTCGACCTTGATCAACAGTATCCTCAAAAAAGCTATTGCCCAGAAGCTCAACCGTAATTCAGATAAACCTGGTAAATTTAAAACGATTACAGGGATTGAGCATGTAGACCGCTTGATTGATATTGACCAGAGCCCTATCGGACGAACGCCAAGGTCTAACCCTGCTACCTATACGGGAGTCTTTGACGATATACGTGACCTCTTTGCTCAGACTAATGAAGCCAAGATTCGAGGTTACAAGAAGGGGCGTTTCAGTTTCAACGTCAAGGGTGGTCGCTGTGAAGCCTGCTCAGGTGACGGGATTATCAAGATTGAGATGCACTTCTTGCCAGATGTTTATGTGGCTTGTGAAGTCTGCCACGGAACCCGCTACAACAGTGAAACCCTAGAAGTCCACTACAAGGAAAAAAATATCTCGCAGGTCTTGGATATGACTGTCAATGATGCGGTGGAATTCTTCCAACACATTCCTAAGATTCAACGTAAACTTCAGACCATCAAGGATGTGGGACTGGGATATGTAACGTTAGGGCAACCAGCTACCACCCTTTCTGGGGGAGAAGCTCAGCGTATGAAGCTGGCTAGTGAACTCCACAAACGCTCGACAGGAAAATCTTTCTACATTCTGGATGAGCCGACAACAGGGCTTCATACTGAGGACATTGCTCGCTTGCTTACAGTCTTAGCTCGCTTTGTAGACGATGGCAATACAGTCCTTGTTATCGAGCACAATCTAGATGTTATTAAGACGGCAGACCATATTATTGACTTGGGTCCTGAGGGCGGTGTCGGTGGTGGAACCATCATCGCAACAGGAACTCCAGAAGAAGTAGCGGCCAATGAAGCCAGCTACACAGGACACTATTTGAAAGGAAAGTTACATCATGAATAAACGTGTACAAGCATTTATAGCTAAAATGCAAGAAAAAGAACTAGATGGTATCGTCATCAATAACCTTAAAAACGTCTATTACCTGACTGGTTTTTGGGGCTCAAACGGAACAGTCTTTATCAGCCGTGATCGTCAGGTCTTGGTGACAGACTCTCGCTATATCATTGCAGCTAAGCAAGAAACCAGTGGCTTTGAGATTGTGGCTGACCGTGATGAATTGGCTGTCATTGCAGGCATTGTTAAGGACATGGGCTTGTCTCAAATCGGTTTTGAGGATGAGATTTCAGTCTCTTATTATCACCGTATGCAGGCAGCCTTTGAAGGAATTGACTTGCTTCCACAAACTCAGTTTGTCGAAGGTCTCCGAATGATTAAGGATGAAGCGGAGATTGCAGCTATTCGCAAGGCTTGTTCTATCTCAGACCAAGCTTTCCGCGATGCGCTTGACTTCATTAAGCCAGGAAAGACTGAAATTGAGATTGCCAACTTCCTTGACTTCCGTATGCGTGAGTTGGGAGCTTCAGGCCTATCATTTGATACTATTTTAGCAAGTGGCATCAACTCTTCCAAACCTCATGCTCATCCCATGCATAAACCAGTGGAGCTGGGAGAAGCTATTACCATGGATTTCGGCTGCCTCTATGACCACTATGTCAGCGATATGACACGAACTATCTATCTGGGGCATGTCAGCGACGAGCAGGCAGAGATTTACAATACGGTTCTCAAAGCTAACCAAGCCTTGATTGATCAGGCCAAGGCAGGCTTAGGCTTCCGTGACTTTGACAAAATCCCTCGTGATATTATCATTGAGGCAGGTTATGGAGACTACTTTACCCACGGTATCGGACACGGTATTGGACTGGATATACATGAGGAACCCTATTTTAGCCAGACTTCTACAGAAACTATTAAGGCAGGTATGGCCTTGACCGATGAACCAGGTATCTATATCGAAGGCAAATATGGCGTTCGTATCGAGGATGATATCTTGATTACAGAGACAGGTTGTGAATTATTGACCCTTGCTCCAAAAGAGTTGATAGTCATTTAGTTATTTGTCAAGAAAAAAGTACGAAAATGACGAAAAAAGTCAAAAAAATTTAAAAATAGGTCGCAAGTCGGATGTTTTTTATGGTATAATAGACTAAACTGATAGTAACATGTAGCGAAAGGGGTAGGTACATGATTAAAATTTATACAGTCTCAAGTTGTACTAGCTGTAAAAAAGCAAAAACCTGGCTCAATGCCCACCAGTTAAGTTATAAAGAACAAAACCTTGGTAAAGAAGGAATTACGAGAGAAGAATTACTGGATATTCTAACCAAAACAGATAATGGAATAGCCAGCATCGTTTCATCTAAAAATCGCTATGCCAAAGCCCTTGGAGTGGATATTGAAGATTTGAGTGTCAACGAAGTCCTCAATCTGATTATGGAAACGCCGAGAATTTTAAAGAGCCCAATCCTTGTGGATGAAAAACGCCTACAAGTTGGCTATAAGGAAGACGATATTCGTGCCTTCCTACCACGCTCTGTCCGTAATGTAGAAAATGCAGAAGCACGTTTGCGTGCAGCTCTATAAACATCAAGGCTGGGAGCAATTCTCAGTCTTGTTCTGTTTTAATCTGAAAAAGAAAGAAGAGAGAAATGAAAAAAATTGTTCTTGTTAGTCTAGCTTTCCTTTTTGTCCTGGCTGGTTGTGGGCAGAAAAAAGAAACTGCAACAGCTACAAAAACAGAAAAGGATACGCTTCAGTCAGCATTGCCAGTTATTGAAAATGCCGAGAAGAATACAGTTGTAACCAAGACTTTGGTCTTGCCCAAGTCAGGTGATGGTAGCCAGCAAACACAAACCATTACATACAAGGATAAGACTTTTTTGAGCTTAACGATTCAACAAAAGCGTCCAGTCTCTGATGAATTGAAGACTTATATTGACCAACATGGAGTGGAAGAAACTCAAAAAGCTCTTCTCGAGGCGGAAGAGAAAGATGAATCCATCATAGAAGCTCGTAAATTGGCAGGCTTTAAGCTTGAAACCAAATTATTAAGTGCAACAGAACTTCAAACAACGACCAGTTATGATTTTCAAGTTCTGGATGTCAAGAAGGCTTCTCAGACTGAGTATCTGAAGAATATTGGTTTGGAAAATCTCTTGAAGAATGAACCAAGCAAATATATTTCAGACAGATTGGCAAATGGCGCGACAGAACAGTAGAAAATCCAAATAAATAGACTGCCTGAATTGTAGAAGGTAAGGAATTATGCTATAATGGTACTATTCTAAGGAAAGAGGGTGTTAGAATGGGATTTACTGAAGAGACAGTACGTTTTAAATTGGACGATTCCAATAAAAAAGAAATTAGCGAAACTTTGACTGATGTCTATGCTTCGTTGAACGATAAGGGCTACAACCCAATTAACCAAATCGTTGGTTACGTATTGAGTGGAGACCCTGCCTACGTTCCTCGTTATAATAATGCACGAAATCAAATCCGTAAATATGAGCGTGATGAAATCGTTGAGGAATTGGTCCGCTACTACCTTAAAGGACAAGGAGTCGATCTATAACCTATGAGAATTATGGGATTGGACGTCGGTTCAAAAACGGTAGGGGTGGCTATTAGCGATCCACTCGGTTTTACAGCCCAAGGACTTGAAATCATCCAAATCAATGAGGAGCAAGGCCAATTTGGTTTTGACCGCGTTAAGGAGTTGGTTGATGCTTACAAGGTGGAACGATTTGTAGTGGGCTTACCTAAAAACATGAATAATACAAGCGGACCGCGCGTGGAAGCTAGTCAAGCATACGGAGCAAAGCTAGAAGAGCTTTTTGGTTTACCAGTAGACTATCAAGATGAACGCTTGACAACAGTTGCTGCAGAGCGCATGTTGATTGAACAAGCAGATATCAGTCGAAATAAGCGCAAGAAAGTCATTGATAAGTTAGCAGCTCAGCTGATTTTACAAAATTATTTAGATAGAAAATTTTAATATAAGGAGAGGCTATGTCACACGATCATAACCACGAACACGAAGAACGTGAACTAATCACACTAGTAGATGAGCAAGGAAACGAAACCTTGTTTGAAATCCTTTTGACCATTGACGGAAAAGAAGAATTTGGTAAAAACTATGTTCTTCTAGTACCAGTTAACGCAGAAGAAGACGAAGACGGACAAGTTGAAATCCAAGCTTACTCATTCATCGAAAACGAAGATGGAACAGAAGGCGAATTGCAACCAATCCCAGAAGACTCAGAAGACGAATGGAACATGATTGAAGAAGTCTTCAATAGTTTTATGGAGGAGTAAAAATATCCGGGGGATATTTTTACCCCAGCTCCTTGAAACAAAAGAGAGCTGGTAAGTCCGGGGGACGTTTTTAGCCCTGCTTTTAGAAAAAAGAAAGAGCAGGCAGTCTGGGAGACTGTATTAGCCCAACTCCTAGAAATTAGAAGAGTTGGAATGTCCTGTGGATGTTTTTACCCCATGTTAAAATTTATAGTAGCTAGTTATTAGCTAACCAGGTAAGAGGTTGGGACGAAAATCCTGACCTCATTTTTTGTTATCTACGGAATTTTACTAGGTAATTAATTGGACTTTTGTCAAGGAGATGTGTATGTTTGAAGTAGAAGAATGGCTCCATAGTCGGATTGGTTTGAATTTTCGATCAGGTTTAGGCCGAATGCAGCAAGCGGTGGATTTGTTAGGAAATCCCGAGAAGTCTTATCCTATTATCCATGTAACAGGGACTAATGGGAAAGGCTCTACCATTGCTTTTATGAGAGAGTTATTCATGGGACATGGCAAAAAAGTTGCGACTTTTACCTCCCCTCATATTGTCTCCATCAATGACCGAATCTGCATTAATGGGGAATCAATAGCTGATGCAGACTTTATCCGTTTAGCTGAGCAGGTCAAGGAGATGGAAAAGACGCTTCTGCAAACCCATGACCAGTTGTCTTTTTTTGAATTGCTGACCTTGATTGCTTTTCTTTATTTTAGGGAGCAAGAGGTGGATTTGGTTTTATTAGAAGTGGGAATTGGCGGCTTACTTGACACGACCAATGTGGTAACTGGAGAGCTTGCTGTCATCACCTCCATCGGACTTGACCATCAGGAGACTTTGGGCGATAGTCTAAAAGCAATCGCAGAGCAGAAAGCTGGTATTTTCAAGGCTGGTAAAAAGGCAGTGATTGCTAAGTTGTCTTCAGAAGCTAGGCTTGTTTGTCAGAAAAAAGCTGAATCTTTAGCTGTTGACCTTTATCAGGCAGGTCAAAATTTTTCAATGCTAAAGGGTGATTTTTCAAGTTCTTTGGGTACTCTTTCACAATTGAAAATAGGTTTAGAAGGAGCCTATCAGCAGGAGAATGCAGCCTTGGCATTGCAAGCATTTCTTCTCTTTATGAGAGAGGGAAAGGAAGTTGTTGATGAGCAGGCTGTAAGAGAGGCCTTGAAACAGACTCATTGGGCTGGGCGTTTGGAGCGTATTCGCCCACAGATTTACTTGGATGGTGCTCATAACCTCCCTGCCTTGACTCGCTTGGTTGAGTTTATCAAAGAAAAAGAGCAGGAAGGCTATCGTCCTCAAATCCTATTTGGAGCCTTGAAACGTAAGGATTATCAAGGGATGTTGGCTTATCTGACTGAAAATTTACCTCAGGTGGAACTCAAGGTGACTGGTTTTGACTATCAAGGGTCCTTGGACGAGACAGATGTGACCGGCTACCATGTAATTCCTTCTTACAGAGAATTTATTAGCAGTTTTGAAGAAAGAGCCGATACCAAGGACTTGTTGTTCATTACAGGGTCTCTCTATTTTATCTCAGAAGTACGGAGTCACCTACAGGAGCATGAGCAGATAAATTGACCTCCTTTTTTGAACTTGTTATACTAGGGGAACTGCCAGTTAGAAGAAAATTGCTCTAAATTGGTAGAAGAAAGGAAGTTCATCATGAAATTAAAAACATTCACACTTTCTCTTGCTTCTCTAGCAAGTCTTAGTCTCTTAGTAGCTTGTTCACAGAGAGCTCAACAGGTTCAACAACCAGCAGCTCAACAGCAAACACAACAAACTCAGCAATCGCAACCTGCTGCTTCATCTTCAACACAAAATAGCAACCAGGCAGCAACAAGTTCTTCACAAAATACAGTTACAGCCCAACCAACTAATATTGATGGAACTTATACTGGTCAGGATGACGGAGACCGTATCACTTTAGTGGTAACTGGAACTACTGGTACATGGACTGAGCTCGAATCTGACGGGGATCAGAAAGTCAAACAGGTTACATTTGATGCAACAAATCAACGCATGATTATTGGCGATGATGCTAAAATTTACACTGTAAACGGTAATCAAATCGTTGTAGATGATATGGATAGAGACCCATCGGATCAAATCGTTTTATCAAAATAGACTAGGAGGAGACCGGATTTTTCGGTCTCTTTTGCTTTTAGTCAGAAAAATGATCATAAATACTTGCCTTCTGTCGAATACCTGAGTTATACTAGTATCAATTACCTGTTTTTAGCATTCAAAATATCAAGGAGGGGATATGAAATATAGGAAATTCCAATTGTTGATGTCCAAGTATGGCTTTAGTCTTTCGATTATGCTACTTGAACTTTCTCTTGTTTTTGGTCTCTTTCTTTATTTAGGGCGCATGGCCCCTATTTTATGGATTATTGTCTTGATCTTTATGAGTATGGCAACTATTGTCGCAATTGTTAATCGCTCCATGGCGCCTGAAAGCAAAGTAATGTGGCTAGTGGTGACTTTTGTTCCTGTCATTGGCCCCCTGCTCTATCTGATGTTTGGTGAAAGGCGATTGTCCAAAAAAGAAATCAAGCAGTTGGACAGACTTGGTTCCATGCATTTTCGGGAGGATAACAGTAAAGCACTCCGCCAGAAATTGAAGGAAGATGATAAGGCAGCTTACGGAGTTATCAAATCTTTGTTGAGTATGGATAGCAATGCTGATGTGTATGATCGAACCGACTCACAATTCTTTTCTTCAGGTGAAAGCATGTGGCAACATATGCTGGAAGATCTCAAGAAAGCTGAAAAGTTTATCTTTTTAGAGTATTATATTGTTGAAGAAGGTCTGATGTGGAATAGTATACTAGATATACTAGAGCAAAAGGCAGCTCAGGGTGTCGAGGTCAAGATGCTCTATGATGATATCGGTTGTATGGCGACTTTACCTGGGGATTATACTATTCAGCTTCGTAGTCGAGGAATTGAGGTCCATAAGTTTAATAAGGTGATTCCTCGTTTGACAGTAGCTTATAATAATCGGGACCATCGTAAAATCCTTGTCATAGATGGTCAGGTAGCTTATACAGGAGGGATTAACTTAGCTGATGAGTACATCAATCATGTAGAACGCTTTGGTTATTGGAAGGATAGTGGGATTCGCTTAGATGGCCCTGGTGTCAAGGCTCTAACCCGTCTCTTTTTGATGACTTGGTACATCAATCGTGGGGAAATCAGCGATTTTGACCAGTATCACTTGGAAAATCAGCCTTGTTCTGGCCAAGGGCTCTGCATTCCTTACGGTAGTGGACCCAAGCCCATCTTCCGTACCCAGGTAGGGAAAAAAGTCTATCAAAGTTTGATTAATCAGGCCACTGATTCAGTCTATATTACAACGCCTTATTTGATTATTGACTATGACTTAACAGAGAGTATTAAAAATGCAGCTATGAGGGGTGTTGATATCCGCATTGTAACACCTTTCATTCCAGATAAAAAATTAATCCAACTCATTACAAGAGGAGCTTATTCGGATTTATTATCGGCAGGAGTAAGAATTTTTGAGTATAGTCCAGGCTTCATCCACAGTAAACAAATCTTAGTGGATAAGGACTTTGCTGCAGTTGGAACCATTAACTTAGATTACAGAAGTTTACTTCACCACTATGAAAATGCAGTTTTGTTATATAAAACGAAATCAATCACAGAGATTCAAAAAGATTTTGAGGAGATTTTTTCAGTATCGCAAGAAATTTTTACTCATACTATAAAAAATAGCTGGTATCAAAAATTGATTAAGGAAATTGCCCAGTTATTTGCCCCAATCTTATAAGAAATCTAGGACTTAGGACACAAACCAGTCCTATTTTTCTTGCCTTTTACGAATAAGAAGATGTAGGAGGAAAGATGCTAACTCAGAAAGAATTGGATTATATCATGATATTTAAACAGACACATTTACATCGATTTCGAGAAATTGAAACCTTTGTGAAACTATGTAAAAAATCACTCAAACAGCCATCGCAAGCTGACAATTCTAGGTCTTTTTGATATACTAAGACAGATAAATTGAATAGGAGAAACGACATGGCTGTATATGGCAGAATCGAAGAAGTATCCGAAACGATACAGAGTAATGAAATTGAAAATAGACTGGATAGGAACCTTGAATCGAACCTGGAAAAAGAAGAGCGCCTAGCTTTCCCGTTTTTCAGCCTTATCATTGGAAGTACGATTGCGACGATTTTTTCTGTGGTACTTCCTTTACTTTTAGATATGGTAAGTCCCTCTCAGGCTCAGGACCTGTATATAGGCTGGGCATTGCATCAGGGAGGACAGCTTTATAGTAGCTATTATGCTAGTCAAGGCATTCTTTATTATTTACTACTTTACATTACCCAAGGAGGCATTCTTTTTGCCTTGGTAGAATGGCTAGCCCTCTTAGGAGGGGGTTATTTCCTTTTTTCTGCAACTGACTATCTGACAGGACAAAGGGATCAAGCTAAGCAACTCCTAACCATATTTTATCTTTTGGTATCTGGTCTTGGTTTTGGAGGAGGCTATGCTACGATTGTAGCTCTTCCATTCTTATTTGCAGGCTTTTCTTTAGTAGCGCGTTATCTATCAAATCCTAACCATGACAAGGGATTTCTACGTCTGGGGCTTTTCTTAGCTCTATCATTTTTCATAGAACCCCTAACTAGTCTTCTATTTATTGTAGCGATAACTGTAGGTTTATTGGTTTTTAATGTTGGACATGGACGCTTTATACATGGAATTTATCAATTTTTTGCGGCAGCACTTGGTTTTTCTCTCCTATTTTATCCTTTAGGCTACTATGTCATCATTTCAGGAGGTTTTGGAGAAGCTCTAGGGAGTCTTTTGTATCCGATTGATTCCCTTCAGGTCTTTGCGAATCCTAAACTAATGGATAATGTTGTATTCTATGGTTTGTTGACCTTTGGTTTAGGAGCTCTCTTCCTTGTTTTTCTCGGTTTGTTCCAGTCTAAAGCATCTAGATTATATGTCATCTCAGTACCAGCTAGCTTTGTTTTCTTATTTATACTAGCCTTGTTGCTTTTTTCTCAAGAACCTCTTCACGGTTCGCGTTTGATTCTAATTCTTCCATTTTTACTCCTTCTTTTGATAACTAGTATTCGTGGGGAACACTCGGGAAGAATAGCACGTCGTCGGAGAAGAGAGGAAGTTCCAACTTTATGGAAAAAATTTATGAAGGGAAAGATCTACCTACCGATTCTAGTAGTGGTTTATCTAATTGCAGTTCCTTTTGTAGCTCGTTTTGTCTTGCATCCAGCTTCGCATGAAGAACAACATCAAGTAGTAGATAGAGTCAAACAAGAGACGAGTGAGGGGGACCAAATCTATATCTGGGATTCTCATGTTCAGATCTATAAAGAAAGCCAGCGGTTGGCTGGATCCATGTTCCCATCGCCTCTTCTTTACACGAATACAGAAGAAAACAAAACTACCTTGATCAATGACTTGAAAGAAAAACAACCAAAGATGATTCTTGTGAATGACAAGGTGGCAGTCTGGTCTGAAGTAGAGACACTCTTAAAAGAAAATTACCAACAAGTAAAGACCGATTACTCAGAGTTTAAAGTCTATAAAATCAAATAACAAAATCAATATCTTGTGTATTTTTAAAAATTTTAGGATTTTTAACACAAGATATTGATTTTTCTTTTTAGAGTGGTATAATACATTTTAGAAAGAACATTTTAGAAAAGAGCATGCATATGATTGCACTAGAAGAAAAAATTACAATTTTGCCAACTCTCTTCGTCGAGAAACGAGATGGGAGACGTGTTGTATTTGATGTGGACAAGATTGACAAGGCTCTCCACAAGGCGGCAGACAAGGTTATGGATGTGACACCCTTGGTCGAAAAACGCCTCAATGCTCTGACCGAGCGAATTGTCACAGAAATTCATAGTCGTTTTCCACAGGGGGTTAAGATTTACGAAATTCAAAATATCGTAGAACATGAACTCCTTGAAGCCAAAGAATATGCGCTAGCTGAGGAGTATATTACTTATCGGACACAAAGGGATTTTGAGCGTTCAAAAGCGACGGATATCAACTTTAGTATTCACAAACTTCTCAACAAAGACCAGGCAGTTATCAATGAAAATGCTAATAAAGACAGTGATGTCTTTAACACTCAGCGTGATTTGACAGCAGGGATTGTTGGGAAATCAATCGGACTGCAAATGCTTCCTAAGCACGTAGCCAATGCCCACCAAAAAGGGGATATCCACTATCACGATTTGGACTACAGTCCCTATACCCCTATGACCAACTGCTGTTTGATTGATTTCAAGGGTATGTTGGAAAATGGTTTTAAGATTGGAAATGCAGAGGTAGAAAGTCCCAAGTCTATTCAGACTGCAACAGCTCAGATTTCGCAAATCATCGCCAACGTTGCTTCTAGCCAGTATGGGGGCTGTTCAGCTGACCGTATCGATGAGGTCTTGGCGCCTTACGCAGAGAAGAATTACCAAAAACACCTTAAGGATGCGGAAGAATGGGTTTTGCCTGAAAAACGGGAAGATTACGCTTGGAAGAAAACGCAAAAGGACATCTATGATGCCATGCAATCTCTCGAGTATGAAATCAATACTCTCTTCACCTCAAATGGACAAACACCTTTTACTTCACTAGGTTTTGGTCTGGGAACCAATCGTTTTGAGCGGGAAATTCAAAAAGCTATCTTGAACATCCGAATCAAGGGCCTTGGTTCAGAACATCGAACAGCCATCTTTCCAAAACTCATCTTTACGCTAAAAAGAGGCCTTAATTTGGAAGAAGGAACTCCAAACTATGACATCAAACAGTTGGCTCTTGAGTGTGCAACCAAACGAATGTATCCGGATGTCTTGTCCTACGATAAGATTGTCGAGTTGACTGGCTCTTTCAAGGTACCTATGGGCTGCCGTTCGTTCCTCCAAGGATGGAAGGATGAAAATGGTGTCGAGGTCAATTCAGGTCGCATGAATCTGGGTGTTGTGACGGTTAACCTGCCTCGTATTGCTCTTGAGTCTGAAGGTGATATGAATAAGTTCTGGGAAATCTTCAATGAGCGAATGAACATTGCGGAAGATGCTCTGGTTTATCGTGTCGAACGAACCAAGGAAGCAACACCAGCAAATGCTCCTATCCTGTATCAATACGGTGCTTTTGGCCATCGTCTAGGTAAAGAAGAAAGTGTTGACCAGCTCTTTAAGAATCGTCGTGCGACAGTTTCACTAGGCTATATCGGTTTGTACGAAGTAGCGACAGTTTTCTTTGGTAACAGCTGGGAAAGTAATCCAGATGCTAAGAAATTCACGCTAGATATCATTCGCGATATGAAACGCCGTGTAGAAGAGTGGTCTGACCAATATGGCTACCATTTCTCTATCTACTCAACACCGTCCGAAAGTTTGACAGACCGTTTTTGTAGACTAGATATAGACAAGTTCGGTTCTATTCCTGATATTACAGACAAGGAATACTACACCAACTCTTTCCACTACGATGTTCGTAAAAATCCAACACCGTTTGAAAAATTAGACTTTGAGAAAGTCTATCCAGAAGCAGGTGCGTCAGGTGGTTTCATCCATTATTGTGAGTATCCAGTCCTTCAGCAAAATCCTAAGGCTCTGGAAGCTGTCTGGGATTACGCTTATGATCGTGTGGGATATTTGGGAACCAATACTCCAATTGACCGTTGCTACAAGTGTGACTTTGAAGGGGATTTTGAACCAACTGAGAGAGGATTTGCTTGTCCAAACTGTGGCAATAGCGATCCTAAAACAGTAGATGTGGTCAAACGAACTTGTGGCTATTTAGGCAATCCTCAAGCGAGACCGATGGTCAATGGGCGTCACAAGGAAATCGCAGCGCGTGTCAAACATATGAATGGTTCAACTATTAAAATAGCTGGCCATCAAGTAACAAATTAGAAAGTAATGAAATGGGAAAATATCAATTAGACGATAAGGGGCGCGCACAAGTGACCCGTTATCACGAGAAACACTCTAAAGGTGGAGCTGGTAAGAAAGAACGTTTGCTCAACCTCAGAGAACAATTTTTAAATAAGAATAAGAAGAAATAAAAGTGAGAGTCAGCTCTCGCTTTTCTCTTAGTGGGAGGTAAGGATGGAATTACGCAGACCAAGATTAGCAGATAAAGAAACAGTTTTAGAGATGATGGCAGAGTTTGAAAAATATCAGTCGCCTCACGACGGTGGTTTCTGGGATACAAAAAATTTTTCTTATGAGGAATGGTTGGAAAGTAATCAGAATCAGGAAATGGGGATTAATTTGACTGAAGGATGGGTTCCCGCAATTCAGTTAGTAGCTTTTTCTGTGAAAGATAAAGCAATTGGATTTCTTAATCTCCGGTTGCGCCTCAGTAACTTTCTACTAGAAGAAGGTGGTCACATTGGCTACTCCATTCGTCCATCAGAAAGAGGCAAAGGTTATGCTAAAGAAACTCTCCGTCAGGGCTTGCAAGTTGCTAAAGAAAAGAACATCAAGAGAACTCTTGTGACCTGTAGCGTGAATAATCCTGCTAGCAGAGCAGTCATTCTAGCCAATGGTGGGCTCCTTGAGGATGTTCGTAATGGTGTGGAGCGTTATTGGATAGAGGTAGCGAATGAATAGTCCAAAACCACAAGAATGGAAAAGCGAGGAGCTCAGTCAAGGCCGTATCATAGACTACAAAGCCTTTAACTTTGTTGATGGCGAAGGAGTTCGCAATTCTCTCTATGTATCTGGCTGCATGTTTCATTGCGAGGGATGTTATAATGTTGCCACTTGGTCTTTTAATGCAGGCATTCCTTATACAGCAGAATTAGAAGAACAGATCATGGAAGATCTCGCTCAACCTTATGTTCAAGGCTTGACTTTATTAGGAGGAGAACCCTTCCTTAATACAGGAATCCTTTTGCCACTCGTGAAACGTATCCGGAAGGAATTGCCAGACAAAGATATCTGGTCATGGACCGGCTACACTTGGGAAGAAATGATGTTGGAAACTTCAGACAAACTGGAACTCTTGTCACTGATTGACATTCTTGTCGATGGAAGATATGACCGAACTAAGAGAAATCTCATGCTCCAGTTTCGAGGTTCGTCAAATCAACGCATCATCGATGTACAAAAATCGCTCCAAAGTGGACAAGTAGTGATTTGGGACAAACTCAATGACGGAAAAGAAAGCTATGAACAGGTGAAGAGAGAATGAAGAGAAAAGACTTAATAGACCAGTTTGTCTTAGAAATAGAAACAGGAAAAGTCAGGACACTGGGAATATACGGTCATGGGGCTTCGGGTAAATCAACCTTTGCACAGGAATTGTACCAAGCTTTAGATTCTACTACAGTGAATTTGCTAGAAACAGATCCTTATATCACCTCAGGACGCCATTTGGTAGTACCCAAGGACGCGCCGAATCAAAAGGTGACAGCTTGTCTGCCAGTGGCACATGAATTGGCGAGTTTACAGAGAGATATCCTGGCCTTACAGGCGGGTATGGATGTCTTAACGATTGAAGAACCTTGGAAGGCTAGTGAGGTCTTGTCAGGAGCCAAATCAATTCTGATTGTCGAAGGGATGTCTGTGGGCTTTTTACCTAAGGAACTCTTTGACAAAACCATCTGTTTTTACACGGATGAGGAGAGCGAATTAAAGCGACGCCTAGCTCGAGATACGACGGTGAGAAATCGCGATGCATCCTTTATATTGGCTAGCCATCAGATGAGACGGGAGCAGCATCTGCGATACTATAAAGAAACTGAGTCTAAGGCGGATATTTTAGTGGATCAATCAGAAGATAAATTTGAGGTCAAGAGGACTTGACTTGTATAGAAGAAAATCCCTAATTTTAGAAAGAAAAAATAGGAAAACAGTTTCATAGCAAAAAAACGAAAAAACAGCAACAAATCCCTTGCAATCGCAGGGGCTTTGTGTTATTCTATTATGGTGCTGTAAATTACAGCTTTAGCTTTGATGCAAGAGGTTGCGACACGCTCGGTTGCATTGCCACGCAACACCGCGTCGGTTTTCTTGTGGAGCTAGCCTATTATCTTAAATAGACGAAAAGGAGAAAAAGATGGCAAACAAAAAAATCCGTATCCGTTTGAAAGCTTACGAACACCGTACGCTTGACACAGCGGCTGCAAAAATCGTAGAATCAGCTACTCGTACAGGTGCACAAGTTGCGGGTCCAATCCCACTTCCAACTGAACGTAGTCTCTACACAATCATTCGTGCGACTCACAAATACAAAGACTCTCGCGAACAATTTGAAATGCGTACACACAAACGTTTGATCGATATCGTTAACCCAACTCAAAAAACAGTTGATGCTTTGATGAAATTGGATCTTCCAAGTGGTGTAAACGTAGAAATCAAACTTTAATCTAAAATATAAAAGAGCAGAGGCTGGTGTTTCAATCTAATTGAACACGGGCTAAACTCGGTGTGAAAAAGACAAACTTCCTAGTGTCTGCTAGACACTGCGTCAGTTTCCTATTTTCACTTTGAGTTTGACGCCCTTTGTATCTTAGACTTGAGCATAAAAAACGCTCGTTAAAAACTTTTTGAATAAAAAATATAGAAAAGGAACTATTTTCTCATGACAAAAGGAATCTTAGGGAAAAAAGTGGGAATGACTCAAATCTTCACTGAAGCTGGCGAATTGATCCCTGTAACAGTTATTGAAGCAACTCCAAACGTTGTTCTTCAAGTTAAAACTGTTGAAACAGACGGATACAACGCTATCCAAGTTGGTTTTGATGACAAACGCGAAGTATTGAGCAACAAACCTGCTAAAGGACATGTAGCGAAAGCTAACACGGCTCCTAAGCGCTTCATTCGTGAATTCAAAAACGTTGAAGGCTTGGAAGTTGGTGCTGAAATCACAGTTGAAACATTCGCAGCTGGAGACGTTGTTGACGTAACTGGTACCTCTAAAGGTAAAGGTTTCCAAGGTGTTATCAAACGCCACGGACAATCACGTGGACCAATGGCTCACGGTTCTCGTTACCACCGTCGTCCAGGTTCTATGGGACCTGTTGCACCTAACCGCGTATTCAAAGGTAAAAACCTTGCAGGACGTATGGGTGGCGACCGCGTGACAATTCAAAACCTTGAAGTTGTACAAGTTGTTCCAGAAAAGAACGTTATCCTTATCAAAGGTAACGTACCAGGTGCTAAGAAATCTCTTATCACTATCAAATCAGCAGTTAAAGCTGGTAAATAATAAAGAAAGGGGAAATCAGTCACAATGGCAAACGTAACATTATTTGACCAAACTGGTAAAGAAGCTGGCCAAGTTGTTCTTAACGATGCAGTATTTGGTATCGAACCAAATGAATCAGTTGTGTTTGATGTGATCATCAGCCAACGCGCAAGCCTTCGTCAAGGAACACACGCTGTTAAAAACCGCTCTGCAGTATCAGGTGGTGGACGCAAACCATGGCGTCAAAAAGGAACTGGACGTGCTCGTCAAGGTTCTATCCGCTCACCACAATGGCGTGGTGGTGGTGTTGTCTTCGGACCAACTCCACGTAGCTATGCGTACAAACTTCCTCAAAAAGTTCGTCGCCTTGCGCTTAAATCTGTTTACTCAGAAAAAGTTGCTGAAAACAAATTTGTAGCCGTTGATTCTCTTGAATTTACAGCTCCAAAAACTGCTGAATTTGCAAAAGTTCTTGCAGCTTTGAGCATCGATTCTAAAGTCCTTGTTATTCTTGAAGAAGGAAACGAATTCGCAGCTCTTTCAGCTCGTAACCTTCCAAACGTGAAAGTTGCGACTGCTACAACTGCAAGTGTTCTTGACATCGCAAATAGTGACAAACTTCTTGTTACTCAAGCAGCTATCTCTAAAATCGAGGAGGTTCTTGCATAATGAATTTGTATGATGTTATCAAAAAACCTGTTATCACTGAAAGCTCAATGGCTCAACTTGAAGCAGGGAAATATGTATTTGAAGTTGACACTCGTGCACACAAACTTTTGATCAAGCAAGCTGTTGAAGCTGCTTTCGAAGGTGTTAAAGTTGCAAATGTTAACACAATCAACGTAAAACCAAAAGCTAAACGTGTTGGACGTTACACTGGTTTTACTAACAAAACTAAAAAAGCTATCATCACACTTACAGCTGATTCTAAAGCAATCGAGTTGTTTGCTGCTGAAGCTGAATAATCTAAGGAGGAAATATCGTGGGAATTCGTGTTTATAAACCAACAACAAACGGTCGCCGTAATATGACTTCTTTGGATTTCGCTGAAATCACAACAAGCACTCCTGAAAAATCATTGCTTGTTGCATTGAAGAGCAAGGCTGGTCGTAACAACAACGGTCGTATCACAGTTCGTCACCAAGGTGGTGGACACAAACGTTTCTACCGTTTGGTTGACTTCAAACGTAACAAAGACAACGTTGAAGCAGTTGTTAAAACAATCGAGTACGATCCAAACCGTTCTGCAAACATCGCTCTTGTACACTACACTGACGGTGTGAAAGCATACATCATCGCTCCAAAAGGTCTTGAAGTAGGTCAACGTATCGTTTCAGGTCCAGAAGCAGATATCAAAGTCGGAAACGCTCTTCCACTTGCTAACATCCCAGTTGGTACTTTGATCCACAACATCGAGTTGAAACCAGGTCGTGGTGGTGAATTGGTACGTGCTGCTGGTGCATCTGCTCAAGTATTGGGTTCTGAAGGTAAATACGTTCTTGTTCGTCTTCAATCAGGTGAAGTTCGTATGATTCTTGGAACTTGCCGCGCTACAGTTGGTGTTGTCGGAAACGAACAACATGGACTTGTAAACCTTGGTAAAGCAGGACGTAGCCGTTGGAAAGGTATCCGCCCAACAGTTCGTGGTTCTGTAATGAACCCTAACGATCACCCACACGGTGGTGGTGAAGGTAAAGCACCAGTTGGTCGTAAAGCACCATCTACTCCATGGGGCAAACCTGCTCTTGGTCTTAAAACTCGTAACAAGAAAGCGAAATCTGACAAACTTATCGTTCGTCGTCGCAACGAGAAATAATATTAAACTAGTCGCTTAAGCAACTAGTAAATCCGCCAGCTCGGTAGCGCTCCATAGGAGCGCAAGCCGCTGTGGTACAACATTTAAAGGAGAAAATATAAAAATGGGACGCAGTCTTAAAAAAGGACCTTTCGTCGATGAGCATTTGATGAAAAAAGTTGAAGCTCAAGCTAACGACGAAAAGAAAAAAGTTATTAAAACTTGGTCACGTCGTTCAACGATCTTCCCAAGTTTCATTGGTTACACTATCGCAGTTTATGACGGACGTAAACACGTACCTGTTTACATCCAAGAAGACATGGTAGGTCACAAACTTGGTGAATTTGCACCAACTCGTACTTACAAAGGTCACGCTGCAGACGACAAGAAAACACGTAGAAAATAAGGAGAACATAAATGGCAGAAATTACTTCAGCTAAAGCAATGGCTCGTACAGTACGTGTTTCACCTCGTAAATCACGTCTTGTTCTTGATAACATCCGTGGTAAAAGCGTAGCCGATGCAATCGCAATTTTGACATTCACTCCAAACAAAGCTGCTGAAATCATCTTGAAAGTTTTGAACTCAGCTGTAGCTAACGCTGAAAACAACTTTGGTTTGGATAAAGCTAACTTGGTAGTATCTGAAGCATTCGCAAACGAAGGACCAACTATGAAACGTTTCCGTCCACGTGCGAAAGGTTCAGCTTCACCAATCAACAAACGTACAGCTCACATCACTGTAGCTGTTGCAGAAAAATAAGGAGGTAAAATCGTGGGTCAAAAAGTACATCCAATTGGTATGCGTGTCGGCATCATCCGTGATTGGGATGCCAAATGGTATGCTGAAAAAGAATACGCGGATTACCTTCATGAAGATCTTGCAATCCGTAAATTCGTTCAAAAAGAACTTGCTGACGCAGCAGTTTCAACTATCGAAATCGAACGCGCAGTAAACAAAGTTAACGTTTCACTTCACACTGCTAAACCAGGTATGGTTATCGGTAAAGGTGGTGCTAACGTTGATGCACTCCGTGCGAAACTTAACAAATTGACTGGAAAACAAGTACACATCAACATCATCGAAATCAAACACCCTGATTTGGATGCTCACCTTGTAGGTGAAGGAATTGCTCGTCAATTGGAGCAACGTGTTGCTTTCCGTCGTGCACAAAAACAAGCAATCCAACGTGCAATGCGTGCTGGAGCTAAAGGAATCAAAACTCAAGTATCAGGTCGTTTGAACGGTGCAGATATCGCCCGTGCTGAAGGATACTCTGAGGGAACTGTTCCACTTCACACACTTCGTGCAGATATCGATTACGCTTGGGAAGAAGCAGATACTACATACGGTAAACTTGGTGTTAAAGTATGGATCTACCGTGGTGAAGTTCTTCCAGCTCGCAAAAACACTAAAGGAGGTAAATAACCAATGTTAGTACCTAAACGTGTTAAACACCGTCGTGAATTCCGTGGAAAAATGCGCGGTGAAGCAAAAGGTGGAAAAGAAGTAGCATTCGGTGAATACGGTCTTCAAGCTACAACTAGCCACTGGATCACTAACCGCCAAATCGAAGCTGCTCGTATCGCCATGACTCGTTACATGAAACGTGGTGGTAAAGTTTGGATTAAAATCTTCCCACACAAATCATACACTGCTAAAGCTATCGGTGTGCGTATGGGATCTGGTAAAGGGGCACCTGAAGGTTGGGTAGCACCAGTTAAACGTGGTAAAGTGATGTTCGAAATCGCTGGTGTATCTGAAGAGATTGCACGCGAAGCACTTCGTCTTGCTAGCCATAAATTGCCAGTTAAATGTAAATTCGTAAAACGTGAAGCAGAATAAGGAGAAGGCATGAAACTTAATGAAGTAAAAGAATTTGTTAAAGAACTTCGTGGTCTTTCTCAAGAAGAACTCGCGAAGCGCGAAAACGAATTGAAAAAAGAATTGTTTGAACTTCGTTTCCAAGCTGCTACTGGTCAATTAGAACAAACAGCTCGCTTGAAAGAAGTTAAAAAACAAATCGCTCGTATCAAAACAGTTCAATCTGAAGCGAAATAATAGACTAGGGAAGGAGAAATTTCAATGGAACGCAATAATCGTAAAGTTCTTGTTGGACGTGTTGTATCTGACAAAATGGACAAGACAATCACAGTTGTAGTTGAAACAAAACGTAACCACCCAGTCTATGGTAAACGTATTAACTACTCTAAAAAATACAAAGCTCATGATGAAAACAATGTTGCCAAAGAAGGCGATATCGTACGTATCATGGAAACTCGTCCGCTTTCAGCTACAAAACGTTTCCGTCTTGTAGAAGTTGTTGAAGAAGCGGTCATCATCTAATCAAACCTGAAAGGAGAAAACTGAAATGATTCAAACAGAAACTCGTTTGAAAGTCGCAGACAACAGCGGTGCTCGCGAAATCTTGACTATCAAAGTTCTTGGTGGTTCAGGACGTAAATTTGCAAACATCGGTGATGTTATCGTGGCATCTGTAAAACAAGCTACTCCTGGTGGTGCGGTTAAAAAAGGTGACGTTGTTAAAGCAGTTATCGTTCGTACTAAATCAGGTGCTCGTCGTGCTGATGGTTCATACATCAAATTTGACGAAAACGCAGCAGTTATCATCCGTGAAGACAAAACTCCTCGCGGAACACGTATCTTTGGCCCAGTTGCACGTGAATTGCGTGAAGGTGGCTTCATGAAGATCGTGTCACTTGCTCCAGAAGTACTTTAATTTTTAGAAACAAACTAGTCCCCTAGCTTCAAGCTAGGGTGCCCTTATGGGCGTAAGAAAAATCAAGGAGAAACCTAATGTTTGTAAAAAAAGGCGACAAAGTTCGCGTAATCGCTGGTAAAGATAAGGGAACAGAAGCTGTTGTCCTTACTGCCCTTCCAAAAGTAAACAAAGTTATCGTTGAAGGTGTTAACATCGTTAAGAAACACCAACGTCCAACTAACGAGCTTCCTCAAGGTGGTATCATCGAGAAAGAAGCAGCTATCCACGTATCAAACGTTCAAGTTTTGGACAAAAATGGTGTAGCTGGCCGTGTTGGTTACAAATTTGTAGACGGTAAAAAAGTTCGCTACAACAAAAAATCAGGCGAAGTGCTTGATTAATCACGAAGGAAAGGAGAAGTATAATGGCAAATCGTTTAAAAGAAAAATATCTTAATGAAGTAGTTCCTGCTTTGACAGAACAATTCAACTACTCATCAGTGATGGCTGTGCCTAAAGTAGATAAGATCGTTTTGAACATGGGTGTTGGTGAAGCTGTATCAAACGCTAAAAGCCTTGAAAAAGCTGCTGAAGAATTGGCACTTATCTCAGGTCAAAAACCACTTATCACTAAAGCTAAAAAATCAATCGCCGGCTTCCGTCTTCGTGAAGGTGTTGCGATCGGTGCAAAAGTTACCCTTCGTGGTGAACGTATGTACGAATTCTTGGATAAATTGGTTTCAGTTTCACTTCCACGTGTACGTGACTTCCACGGTGTTCCAACAAAATCATTTGATGGACGCGGAAACTACACACTTGGTGTGAAAGAACAATTGATCTTCCCAGAAATCAACTTCGATGACGTTGACAAAACTCGTGGTCTTGACATCGTTATCGTAACAACTGCTAACACTGACGAAGAGTCACGTGCATTGCTTACAGGCCTTGGAATGCCTTTTGCAAAATAATATAGGAGGTAAATCTAATGGCTAAAAAATCAATGATTGCTAAGAACAAACGTCCAGCGAAGTTCTCTACTCAAGCTTATACTCGTTGTGAAAAATGTGGTCGTCCACATTCAGTTTACCGCAAATTTAAACTTTGCCGTGTTTGCTTCCGTGAATTAGCTTACAAAGGACAAATCCCTGGTGTAACAAAAGCATCTTGGTAATTTAAGATATCAAGGGCGTCAAAACTCCAAGTGAAAATAGGAAACTTGACGAAGAAACTGAAGTTTCTAGGAAAGTTTATCTTTTTCACACAGAGTTTAGCCCGGGTTCAGTTGGGGTTTCCAATTTGAACACGAGCTACAGCTTTGGCAAAAAAGACCAATTTGCTTTGGAGCATCGCTCCTGCATCAAATTGCCTATTTTTGCTCGTGCTGTTACGCTCTTTGTATCATGTATTAACTAGCAAGTGCAACTTGCAAACTACTAGTAAGAGGAGAAAAACAAAATGGTTATGACTGACCCAATCGCAGACTTCCTAACTCGTATTCGTAACGCTAACCAAGCTAAACACGAAGTACTTGAAGTACCTGCATCAAACATCAAAAAAGGGATTGCTGAAATCCTTAAACGCGAAGGTTTTGTAAAAAACGTTGAAATCATCGAAGATGACAAACAAGGCATCATCCGTGTATTCCTTAAATACGGACCAAACGGTGAAAAAGTTATCACTAACTTGAAACGTGTTTCTAAACCAGGACTTCGTGTCTACAAAAAACGTGAAGACCTTCCAAAAGTTCTTAACGGACTTGGAATTGCTATCCTTTCAACTTCTGAAGGTTTGCTTACTGATAAAGAAGCACGCCAAAAGAATGTTGGTGGGGAAGTTATCGCTTACGTTTGGTAAAATCAAGATACAAAGCTCGTTAGAGCGTGTTCAGTTCAGCTTTTGAACTAAATAAGTATCTGAACCCCGTGAAAACTGGCCGTCTTGGCCTGACAATTTAACAGGAGAAAATAAACATGTCACGTATTGGTAATAAAGTTATCGTGTTGCCTGCTGGTGTTGAACTCACTAACAATGACAACGTTGTAACTGTAAAAGGACCTAAAGGAGAACTTACTCGTGAGTTCTCAAAAGATATTGAAATCCGTGTGGAAGGTACTGAAGTAACTCTTCACCGTCCAAACGATTCAAAAGAAATGAAAACTATCCACGGAACTACTCGTGCCCTTTTGAACAACATGGTTGTTGGTGTATCAGAAGGATTCAAGAAAGAACTTGAAATGCGCGGGGTTGGTTACCGTGCACAACTTCAAGGATCTAAACTTGTTTTGGCTGTTGGTAAATCTCATCCAGACGAAGTTGAAGCTCCAGAAGGAATTACTTTTGAACTTCCAAACCCAACAACAATCGTTGTTAGCGGAATTTCAAAAGAAGTAGTTGGTCAAACAGCTGCTTACGTACGTAGCCTTCGTTCACCAGAACCATATAAAGGTAAAGGTATCCGTTACGTTGGTGAATTCGTTCGCCGTAAAGAAGGTAAAACAGGTAAATAATGTTGAGTGGTTGAGAATCAACCACCAACCTATTTTCCAACTTTGTGCATAGCACACGATTTAAAACTAAAGAGGTGAAAACTGTGATTTCAAAACCAGATAAAAACAAACTCCGCCAAAAACGCCACCGTCGCGTTCGCGGAAAGCTCTCTGGAACTGCTGATCGCCCACGTTTGAACGTATTCCGTTCTAATACAGGCATCTACGCTCAAGTGATTGATGACGTAGCGGGTGTAACGCTCGCAAGTGCTTCAACTCTTGACAAAGAAGTTTCAAAAGGAACTAAAACTGAACAAGCCGTTGCTGTCGGTAAACTCGTTGCAGAACGTGCAAACGCTAAAGGTATTTCAGAAGTGGTGTTCGACCGCGGTGGATATCTATATCACGGACGTGTGAAAGCTTTGGCTGATGCAGCTCGTGAAAACGGATTGAAATTCTAATAGGAGGACACTAGAAAATGGCATTTAAAGACAATGCAGTTGAATTAGAAGAACGCGTAGTTGCTGTCAACCGTGTTACAAAAGTTGTTAAAGGTGGACGTCGTCTTCGTTTCGCAGCTCTTGTTGTTGTTGGTGACCACAACGGTCGCGTAGGATTTGGTACTGGTAAAGCTCAAGAAGTTCCAGAAGCAATCCGTAAAGCAGTAGATGATGCTAAGAAAAACTTGATCGAAGTTCCTATGGTTGGAACAACAATCCCACACGAAGTTCTTTCAGAATTCGGTGGAGCTAAAGTATTGTTGAAACCTGCTGTAGAAGGTTCTGGAGTTGCCGCTGGTGGTGCAGTTCGTGCCGTTGTGGAATTGGCAGGTGTGGCAGATATTACATCTAAATCACTTGGTTCTAACACTCCAATCAACATTGTTCGTGCAACTGTTGAAGGTTTGAAACAATTGAAACGCGCTGAAGAAGTTGCTGCCCTTCGTGGTATTTCAGTTTCTGATTTGGCATAAGAAAGGGGATAAAATGGCTCAAATTAAAATTACTTTGACTAAGTCTCCAATCGGACGCATTCCATCACAACGTAAAACTGTTGTAGCACTTGGACTTGGCAAATTGAACAGCTCTGTTATTAAAGAAGATAACGCTGCTATCCGTGGTATGATCACAGCAGTATCTCACTTGGTAACAGTTGAAGAAGTAAACTAATGAATTTTTAGGGGATGTGCACTATACCATCCCCTAAAACTAGATATAGTCATCTATGATGACGTCGTATAGGCGAGTTGATGGGGGAGACAACCTTTTCTCCCTTATCGGCGCTAGCATTTTACAAAAGAGGAGAAAATAAAAATGAAACTTCATGAATTGAAACCTGCAGAAGGTTCTCGTAAAGTACGTAACCGCGTTGGTCGTGGTACTTCATCAGGTAACGGTAAAACATCTGGTCGTGGTCAAAAAGGTCAAAAAGCTCGTAGCGGTGGCGGAGTTCGCCTTGGTTTTGAAGGTGGACAAACTCCATTGTTCCGTCGTCTTCCAAAACGTGGATTCACTAACATCAACGCTAAAGAATACGCAATTGTGAACCTTGACCAATTGAACGTCTTTGAAGATGGTGCTGAAGTAACTCCAGTTGTTCTTATCGAAGCAGGAATTGTTAAAGCTGAAAAATCAGGTATTAAAATTCTTGGTAACGGTGAGTTGACTAAGAAATTGACTGTAAAAGCAGCTAAATTCTCTAAATCAGCTGAAGAAGCTATCACTGCTAAAGGTGGTTCAGTAGAAGTCATCTAAGAGAGGTGACCTATGTTTTTTAAATTATTAAGAGAAGCTCTTAAAGTCAAGCAGGTTCGATCAAAAATTTTATTTACAATTTTTATCGTTTTGGTCTTTCGTATCGGAACTAGCATTACAGTTCCTGGTGTGAATGCCAATAGCTTGAATGCTTTAAGTGGATTATCCTTCTTAAACATGTTGAGCTTGGTCTCAGGGAATGCCATGAAAAACTTCTCAGTTTTTGCTCTTGGTGTTAGTCCCTACATTACGGCCTCTATCGTTGTCCAACTCTTGCAAATGGATATTTTACCCAAATTTGTAGAGTGGGGTAAACAAGGGGAAGTAGGTCGAAGAAAATTGAATCAAGCTACTCGTTATATTGCTCTAGTTCTCGCTTTTGTGCAATCTATCGGGATTACAGCTGGTTTTAATACTTTGGCTGGAGCTCAATTGTTGAAAACAGCTCTTACTCCACAAGTCTTTATCATGATTGGTATCATCTTAACAGCTGGTAGCATGATTGTGACGTGGTTGGGAGAGCAAATTACAGATAAGGGATACGGAAATGGTGTTTCTATGATTATCTTTGCCGGGATTGTTGCCTCAATTCCAGAGATGATTCAGGGCATCTATGTGGACTACTTTGTGAACGTCCCAAGTGACCGTATCAACTCATCTATTATTTTTGTAATCATTTTGATTATTACTGTATTGTTGATTATATACTTTACAACTTATGTTCAACAAGCAGAATACAAAATTCCAATCCAATATACTAAGGTTGCACAAGGCGCTCCATCTAGCTCTTACCTTCCTTTGAAAGTAAACCCTGCTGGAGTTATCCCTGTTATCTTTGCAAGTTCGATTACTGCGGCGCCAGCAGCTATTCTACAGTTTTTAAGCGCTACAGGTCATGATTGGGCTTGGGTAAGAACAGCACAAGAAATGCTGGCAACAACTTCACCAACAGGTATTGCTATGTATGCTTTGTTGATTATTCTCTTTACATTCTTCTATACGTTTGTGCAGATTAATCCTGAAAAAGCGGCAGAGAACCTACAAAAGAGCGGTGCCTATATCCATGGAGTTCGTCCTGGTAAAGGTACAGAAGAATATATGTCTAAACTTCTTCGTCGTCTTGCAACTGTTGGTTCCCTCTTCCTTGGTGTGATTTCCATTTTACCGATTGTAGCAAAGGATGTTTTCGGACTTTCAGAAGCAGTTGCTTTTGGAGGAACTAGTCTTTTGATCATTATCTCTACAGGTATTGAAGGAATCAAACAATTGGAAGGTTACCTATTGAAACGTAAGTATGTTGGTTTCATGGACAGAACAGAATAAGAGTATTTACTGAATTGGTAAATGCTGAGGGAGTGGAGGTTTAAACTCTGACATTTGTGAGAGTTTGGTCTCCCCTCTTCTATTTTGTTTTTAAATAGGGGTGAAAAGACTTTTTGCTTCTATTTAAAAATAAAATAAGGAGATCAAATCATGAATCTTTTGATTATGGGCTTACCTGGTGCAGGTAAGGGAACTCAAGCAGCAAAAATCGTAGAACAATTCCATGTTGCACATATCTCAACAGGTGATATGTTCCGCGCTGCAATGGCAAATCAAACTGAAATGGGTGTTCTTGCTAAGTCATACATTGACAAGGGTGAATTGGTTCCTGACGAAGTTACAAATGGAATCGTAAAAGAACGTCTTTCACAAGATGATATTAAAGAAACAGGATTCTTGTTGGATGGTTACCCACGTACAATCGAACAAGCTCATGCCTTGGATAAAACATTGGCTGAACTTGGCATCGAACTAGAAGGTGTTATCAACATCGAAGTGAATCCAGACAGCCTCTTGGAACGTTTGAGTGGTCGTATCATCCACCGCGTAACTGGAGAAACTTTCCACAAGGTCTTTAACCCACCAGTTGACTATAAAGAAGAAGATTATTACCAACGTGAAGATGATAAGCCCGAGACAGTAAAACGTCGTTTGGATGTAAATATTGCTCAAGGGGAACCAATCATTGCTCACTACCGTGCCAAAGGTTTGGTTCATGACATCGAAGGTAATCAAGATATCAATGATGTCTTCTCAGATATCGAAAAAGTATTGACAAATTTGAAATAAAGCGTTTTTCACACTTGCAAAAATCCGCTACAAATGTTATACTGAGATAGTCTGACTTATAATTGTTGTCTCTGTGTCTAGAGGCATCGAATCGAAATTTATGGAGGTGCTTTTGCGTGGCAAAAGACGATGTGATTGAAGTTGAAGGCAAAGTAGTTGATACAATGCCGAATGCAATGTTTACGGTTGAACTTGAAAATGGACATCAGATTTTAGCAACAGTTTCTGGTAAAATTCGTAAAAACTATATTCGTATTTTAGCGGGAGATCGTGTTACTGTCGAAATGAGTCCATATGACTTGACACGTGGACGTATCACTTACCGCTTTAAATAATCGAAAAACTTGGAGGGATAAGAAATGAAAGTAAGACCATCGGTCAAACCAATTTGCGAATACTGTAAAGTTATTCGTCGTAATGGTCGTGTTATGGTAATTTGCCCAGCAAATCCAAAACACAAACAACGTCAAGGATAAGATAGAAAGGAGAAAACATGGCTCGTATTGCTGGAGTTGACATTCCAAATGACAAACGCGTAGTAATCTCATTGACTTATGTTTATGGTATCGGACTTGCAACATCTAAGAAAATTTTGGCTGCTGCTGGAATCTCAGAAGATGTTCGTGTACGTGATCTTACATCAGATCAAGAAGATGCTATCCGTCGTGAAGTGGATGCAATCAAAGTTGAAGGTGACCTTCGTCGTGAAGTAAACTTGAACATCAAACGTTTGATGGAAATCGGTTCATACCGTGGTATCCGTCACCGTCGTGGACTTCCTGTCCGTGGACAAAACACTAAAAACAACGCTCGCACTCGTAAAGGTAAAGCTGTTGCGATCGCTGGTAAGAAAAAATAATATAGGAGGTAAAAGTCTTGGCTAAACCAACACGTAAACGTCGTGTGAAAAAGAATATCGAATCTGGTATTGCTCATATTCACGCTACATTTAATAACACTATTGTTATGATTACTGATGTGCATGGTAATGCAATTGCTTGGTCATCAGCTGGTGCTCTTGGTTTCAAAGGTTCTCGTAAATCTACACCATTCGCTGCTCAAATGGCTTCTGAAGCTGCTGCTAAATCTGCACAAGAACACGGTCTTAAATCAGTTGAAGTTACTGTAAAAGGTCCAGGTTCTGGTCGTGAGTCAGCTATTCGTGCGCTTGCTGCCGCTGGTCTTGAAGTAACAGCAATTCGTGATGTGACTCCAGTGCCACACAATGGTGCTCGTCCTCCAAAACGTCGCCGTGTATAATCATCGCATTACACTGCTTTTCGTTTAAGAGGGAGTAACTAAATGATCGAGTTTGAAAAACCAAATATAACAAAAATTGATGAAAATAAAGATTATGGCAAGTTTGTAATCGAACCACTTGAACGTGGCTACGGTACAACTCTTGGTAACTCTCTTCGTCGTGTACTTCTAGCTTCTCTACCAGGAGCAGCTGTGACATCTATCAACATTGATGGTGTGTTACATGAGTTTGACACAGTTCCAGGTGTTCGTGAAGACGTGATGCAAATCATTCTGAACATTAAAGGAATTGCAGTGAAATCGTACGTTGAAGACGAAAAAATCATCGAACTAGATGTTGAAGGTCCTGCTGAAGTAACAGCTGGTGACATTTTGACAGATAGCGATATTGAAATTGTAAATCCAGATCATTATCTCTTTACAATCGGTGAAGGTTCTTCTCTAAAAGCGACTATGACTGTTAACAGTGGTCGTGGATATGTACCTGCTGATGAAAATAAAAAAGATAATGCACCAGTTGGAACACTTGCTGTAGATTCTATTTATACACCAGTTACGAAAGTCAACTATCAAGTGGAACCTGCTCGTGTAGGTAGCAATGATGGATTTGACAAACTAACCCTTGAAATCTTGACAAATGGAACAATTATTCCAGAAGATGCTTTAGGGCTTTCAGCACGTATTTTGACAGAACATCTTGATTTGTTTACAAATCTTACTGAGATTGCTAAGTCAACTGAAGTGATGAAAGAAGCTGACACTGAATCTGACGACCGTATTTTGGATCGTACGATTGAGGAACTGGACTTGTCTGTGCGTTCATACAACTGTTTGAAACGTGCCGGTATCAATACTGTGCATGATTTAACAGAAAAATCTGAAGCAGAGATGATGAAAGTACGAAATATTGGACGCAAGAGTTTGGAAGAAGTGAAACTCAAACTCATTGATTTGGGTCTTGGATTAAAAGATAAATAAAGGAGGAATACATGGCTTACCGTAAACTAGGACGCACTAGCTCACAACGTAAAGCAATGCTTCGCGATTTGACAACTGACCTTTTGATCAACGAATCAATTGTGACAACTGAAGCTCGTGCTAAAGAAATCCGTAAAACTGTTGAAAAAATGATTACTCTAGGTAAACGTGGTGATTTGCATGCACGTCGTCAAGCAGCTGCTTTCGTACGTAATGAAATCGCATCTGAAAACTATGATGAAGCAACTGATAAGTACACTTCTACTACAGCACTTCAAAAATTGTTCTCAGAAATTGCACCTCGTTATGCTGAACGTAACGGTGGATACACTCGTATCCTTAAAACTGAACCACGTCGTGGTGATGCAGCGCCAATGGCGATCATCGAATTAGTATAAAATCATCAATTTTGTTGAGTGTTATGATGATGGAGTCTTGTGCTCTTAGTCTAGCTCTGGTCTACCGCTAGGATTTCGGTCCTAGCGGGAACACTCATCATAAGTTGGGATAGTAGACGCTTGTTTACGAAATTGTTTTTTTCCTAAGAACAACTTCGTAAGCAGGCGTTTTTGAGTATTTTAGTTAGAATTATGCTATACTATTTAAGAAGAAATCTGTTTAATGTTCAGGTTTCCTATTTTAAGAAGAATTGGAGTTTGCTTATGAAAGCGATTATAACTGTTGTTGGTAAAGATAAATCTGGAATTGTTGCAGGTGTTTCTGGTAAAATTGCAGAATTGGGTTTGAATATTGATGATATCTCTCAAACTGTATTGGATGAATATTTCACGATGATGGCTGTCGTCTCTAGTGATGAAAAACAAGATTTCACTTATCTTCGTAATGAATTTGAAGCTTTTGGGCAAACTTTGAATGTGAAAATTAATATTCAAAGTGCTGCGATTTTCGAAGCTATGTATAATATCTAGGAGGTGCACATGGATATTAGACAAGTTACTGAAACTATAGCTATGATTGAGGAGCAAAACTTCGATATCAGAACCATTACCATGGGGATTTCCCTTTTGGACTGTATCGATCCAGATATCAATAGTGCTGCGGAGAAAATTTATCAAAAGATTACGAGCAAGGCGGCTAATTTAGTGGCTGTTGGCGATGAGATTGCAGCTGAGTTGGGAATTCCTATCGTTAATAAGCGTGTATCGGTGACTCCTATTTCTCTGATTGGAGCAGCGACAGATGCGACAGACTATGTGGTTCTGGCAAAAGCGCTTGATAAGGCTGCGAAAGAGATTGGTGTGGACTTTATTGGTGGTTTCTCTGCCTTGGTACAAAAAGGTTATCAAAAGGGAGATGAGATTCTAATCAATTCTATTCCTCGTGCTTTGGCTGAAACGGATAAGGTTTGCTCGTCAGTTAATATTGGCTCAACCAAGTCTGGTATTAATATGACGGCTGTGGCAGATATGGGACGAGTTATTAAGGAAACGGCTAATCTATCAGATATGGGAGCGGCCAAGTTGGTTGTATTTGCTAATGCTGTTGAGGACAATCCATTTATGGCGGGTGCCTTTCATGGTGTTGGGGAGGCAGATGTTATCATCAATGTCGGAGTTTCTGGTCCTGGTGTGGTGAAACGTGCCTTGGAAAAAGTTCGTGGAGAGAGCTTTGACGTAGTAGCCGAAACAGTTAAGAAAACTGCCTTTAAAATCACTCGTATCGGTCAATTGGTTGGTCAAATGGCCAGTGAGAGACTGGGTGTGGAGTTTGGTATTGTGGACTTGAGTTTGGCGCCAACTCCTGCGGTTGGAGATTCTGTTGCACGTGTCCTTGAGGAAATGGGGCTAGAAACAGTTGGAACACACGGGACGACGGCTGCCTTGGCACTCTTGAACGACCAAGTTAAGAAGGGCGGAGTGATGGCCTGCAACCAAGTCGGTGGTTTGCTGGTGCCTTTATTCCTGTTTCTGAGGATGAAGGAATGATTGCTGCAGTGCAAAATGGCTCTCTTAATCTGGAAAAACTAGAAGCTATGACGGCTATCTGTTCCGTTGGTTTGGATATGATTGCCATCCCAGAAGATACGCCTGCTGAAACCATTGCGGCTATGATTGCGGATGAGGCTGCAATTGGTGTCATTAATATGAAAACAACAGCTGTTCGTATCATTCCTAAAGGAAAAGAAGGAGACATGATTGAGTTTGGTGGTCTATTAGGTACTGCACCCGTTATGAAGGTCAATGGGGCTTCGTCTGTTGATTTCATCTCTCGTGGAGGACAAATCCCAGCACCAATTCATAGTTTTAAAAATTAAGAAAATAGGAGAAAATGATGAAAAAAGAAATGAAACATGCTTTAGTAGCTTTAGGACTGTCGACTTTACTAGTCCCAACTTTCGCCAATCAAGTAGTTTATGCGCAGGAAGAAAGCCATGAAACTACCACTAGTGTGAGTCCAGAAGATATTAAGAAAATGATAGAGGAAACGAAAGATGATTTACAAAATTTCAAAAAGCAAGTAGAACATCGTCTCTTTGAAGAAATTGACAAAGGAGAATGGGATATAGTCTCTATTTCCAAGAGTGATGTAAGCTCTATTAAGGATGAATTGAGAGAAGAACTTAATAACAATTTAAAATATTCTATGGAACAGTTAGAGAATCTAAGAAACTATAGCTTAGAAAGAAAAATTCCTTTGAAAGAGTTATCAAAGATTTTATCAGATTTTAAAAAATCGCAATTAAGCTACATTAATGGCGATGGAGAAAAAGGTAATCATTTTGCCTATAGAATGAAGCATGCTGTTGCTAAACTTGCTATATTAAAGAAAAAGAATCTTGTAATTTCTCAAGTAAATAATGATTCTCACTATACAGAATTAGAGAAAAAAGAAATGTTAGATAGAGTTTCGAGATACTACTCACCTGGTTTTCATCAATCTGGTTTTGATGAAGATAATGATAAGTATTTAACTTTATTTAATAATCAAGATAATTTAAACACATATCTTAAGAAAGTTTCTCTATTTTTATCTAACAATCATTATCCGATTTCTACAGTACCTAAAGAAAAGAATATCCGAGAAATTAATGCTGTTGCCTTTATGGAGAAGACGGCTATTAGTAATGATGATACACTTTCGAAAGCAGAAAAGATTTCTATGTTTAGTAAGATTGATGATATAGTTGAAGAAGGGATACACAAAGTTAAGAGGGAAGCTGGTCTTTTACATGAGGAGGAACCTGAATTAGTACACATGCTATCCCCTGAGGAGCTATCTGTATTTACTAAGCGTATCGAAGATGTTTACCAAGGAAAAGCTAAGCCTAAGGTGACAAAAGAAGAGGCTATTCAAGCAGTTTCTACTGGGACTTCATCCTCAGTTTCAACTTCATCTCAATCTACCGTTACAGCTAATGAAGAGACTAAGAAAGATCATCAAGCAAGTAAGTGGTTTAAAGAGTCTGGTAAATGGTACTACAATGACCTTTCTGGTAATCTTGTAAGAAACCGTTGGGTAGGCCGTTATTATCTAAAAGCAGATGCTTCAATGGCTGCGAGTGAATGGATTTATGATGATGATTATAAGAGCTGGTTTTATGTAGATTCAACTGGTAGTTATGTAGAGAAAGCTTGGCAGGGAGAATATTACCTAAAACGTGGTGGTTACATGGCTAAGAGTGAGTGGGTATTTGATTCTCAGTATGATAGTTGGTATTATCTGAACCAAGACGGCAAGTACGCTCGTAATCAATGGATTAAGGATGGAGATAAGTGGTATTACTTGCTAGCTGATGGGAAATTAGCAAAAAATATGACCATTAACGGTTATAAAGTAAATGAAAAAGGTGAATGGGTTTAATTTTTTAAGTTCTATTTAAGGTTGGCTGTGTATACTATAATCATTAAATAAAGACCTCCTAATATTATTTGAAACAGATAATACTGATTTAGTTTGAATTTGATTTTCATCTAATATCTTTATTTAATAGAACTCCTAAACTTTTTCATAATAATCTCCTGCAAAAGTCGCCTGTATGGGTGGCTTTTGTTTTATCATCCATGATATAATAGAAGCAAACGGAGGACGGAAAATGGTAAAAGTACGATTGTATTTGGTACGTCATGGCAAGACCATGTTTAACACGATTGGTCGCGCGCAAGGTTGGAGCGATACTCCCTTAACAGCTGAAGGTGAACGAGGAATTCAAGAATTAGGAATCGGTTTGCGAGAATCTGGTTTACAGTTTGAGCGCGCTTATTCGAGTGATTCTGGTCGCACCATTCAGACAATGGGAATCATCCTTGATGAACTTGGCTTGCAGGGAAAAATCCCTTATCGCATGGACAAGCGTATCAGAGAATGGTGTTTTGGTAGTTTTGACGGAGCCTACGATGGCGATCTTTTCATGGGCATTATTCCTCGTATCTTTAATGTGGACCATGTTCATCAATTGTCTTATGCTGAACTGGCTGAGGGCTTGGTAGAGGTCGATACAGCTGGTTGGGCTGAAGGCTGGGAAAAACTCAGTGGTCGAATCAAGGAAGGTTTTGAAGCGATTGCCAAAGAAATGGAAGAACAAGGTGGGGGCAATGCTCTCGTTGTCAGCCATGGAATGACCATTGGAACCATTGTTTATCTGATTAATGGTATGCATCCGCATGGTCTCGATAATGGTAGCGTGACAATCCTTGAATATGAGGACGGGCAGTTTAGCGTTGAAGTTGTCGGTGACCGTAGTTACCGAGAACTAGGACGGGAGAAGATGGAGGAAGCCTCTATTTAATTAGTCTAGACTTGCTTGCTCTGAACTAGGGATTTAATAAGAATATCAAGATAAGAAAAAACAGCCGAGGATAATCTTTTCGGCTGTTTTTGATGGGGGAAACTAAAGTGTAATGCTGTTGCTTTTAGAGATTTTCATAAACAAGAGCAAGGAAGCTACTGTTAGAACAGTCAGGATAGTTGACAAGGCTGCAGCTACACCGTAATTTCCTCTGAGAACTTCTGTATAAATGGCTACAGTCATTGTTCTTGTTTTGACATTGTAGAGGAGGATAGAAGTAGAGAGTTCTGAAATCATTGTGACCCAAGATAGGATGGCTCCAGAAATAATACCAGATAGCATCATTGGAGTTGTAATCTTGGCAAAGGTATTGAGACGGCTACTTCCTAAGCTTTCAGCAGCTTCTTCAATACTTGGTGCTATTTGTTGCAAGCTAGCAACAGATGAGCGAATAGTATACGGTAATCTTCTGACAGATAGGGACATAATTAAGATGAAAGCTGTCCCTGTAATCATAAGAAATCCACTTCCAAATAGACCAGTATTGAAAGAAGAAATGAAGGCAATCCCTAGAACGGTTCCTGGTACAATATAAGGTACCATACTGAGGCTGTCAATTAAGTTTGTAAACAAATTCCGTTTTCTAACGGCTAGGTAGGAGATAAATGTTGCGAATAGGACAACTAGAACTAAGGCAATCAAAGGGATACGAATAGTATTGAAAATAGCAGATCCCATACGATTGAAAGCTACCTTGTAACTGTTTAGAGAATAGCCTTTGACAAATACCATACCTGATGTTTTTAGGAAAGAAGTATAAATCAAGTAGACTTGAGGTAGAACAGAGAACAAGATAATTCCGTAGACTGTCGCATAAATGGCAGCCATTTTTCCTTTTGTAGTTTTTTTAGGCTCAATTGGATGGAGCGAATTCATACTGAAACTGTAGCGATTTGAAATGTATTTTTGGATAAGGAAAATTGCTAAGGCAATGATAATCGCCATAATTGCTAAAGCAGATGCAAAAGCAGAATTTCCTCCAACCTCGCTAATAAATTGGGTATAAATCAAGACCGGGAAAGTCCGATATCCTTCACCAATTAACATCGGTGTTCCAAAGTCTGAGAATGCTCTCATAAATACAAGCAGGGCAGCCGCTAGTAAGGTTGGAACTAGGAGAGGTAAAATAACCGTTACGATACGCTTAAATCCGAAGGAACCCATGCTTTCAGCGGCTTCAAGTAGAGAATTGTCAATACTTTTCATTGTCCCAGCAACGTATAGAAATACCAGTGGAAATAGTTGAAGTGTAAAGACAAGTACAATTCCTTTGAATCCATAAATATCGATAGCTGGAAGATGAAGGGTATTTGTCAGGAATTTAGTAATGACCCCATTTCGTCCTAGCAAGAGAATCCAGGAGTAGGCTCCCACGAAAGGAGCTGACATGGAAGCAATGATAATCAATATTTGTAGAAATTTCTTTCCCTTGAAATCATACATGGAAAAGAGGTAAGCTAATAGGGTTCCTACGACTAAGGAAGTGACAGTAGCGGTAATGGAAACCTTGAAACTGTTGACTAGTGTCTCAGAGTAGTAGGCTTTACTAAAGAAAGTGACAAAATTAGCTAGTGAGAATTGTCCTTCATGTATGAGTGCTTGCTTGAGCACGGTAACGATAGGATAAACGAGAAAGACAAGATAGGTAAGAAAGATGAAGAAAGAGGAGGCTGTCCAAATATTTAGTTTTTTACGTTCCATGGTTGACTCCTTTTATCAGGTTTTGAGAACCATCTGCAGAAAAGACGTTTAATTTTTGAGTATTGATTCGTAGACGAATACGATCGCCTTTTTGTAGATCTTCTTCAAAAGTTGATTCTTCGCTAACTTGAATTTTTGAGGCAAAGCCTGTCTCGATGAAGTATTCAGTATTCAGTCCAAGATAGACGCTATCGCTAATAATTCCTTCAATATCACCAGATTCATCTTTGATAAACTCTTCAGGACGAATGCTTACATGAATAGCTTGTGCATCAGCCTGATCAAGAGCTGGCATTCGAAGAGCATAGCCATCTGAAAAGACGATATAAGCGCCGTCGCTCCGTTTTTCAAGATTGGCAGGGATAATATTTGTGCGTCCGATAAAGGTTGCTACAAACTCATTAGCTGGTTTATGATAGAGTTCTTTTGGCCGACCGATTTGTTGGATGACTCCGTCTTTCATAACAGCAATTTGGTCTGAAATAGCCATAGCTTCTTCTTGGTCGTGGGTCACATAAACAGTTGTAATTCCCACTTCGTGTTGGATTTCTCGAATAGCTTGACGCATATCCAAGCGAAGTTTGGCATCTAGGTTACTAAGTGGTTCGTCCATGAGGAGAACACTTGGATTAACAGCTAAGGCACGTGCCAAGGCGACACGTTGTTGTTGTCCCCCACTGAGTTTATCGGGCTTTCGATCCGCATATTGAGCAATTTGCATGAGTTCAAGATATTTATTGGTTTGTTGAATCAATTCTTCTTTTGGAACCTTCTTTTGCTTGAGACCAAAAGCGACATTATCTCGGACAGTCAAATGTGGGAAAATAGCGTAGTTTTGGAAAACCATCCCGATATTGCGTTTGCTGGGTTCCATATTATTGATTTTTGTATCATCGAAGTAAAATTCTCCGCCTTCGATACTGTTGAAACCTGCAATCATACGAAGAAGTGTCGTTTTCCCACACCCTGAAGGTCCAAGAAGGGTAAAGAGACTTCCTTTTGGAATTGTAATGTTCAAATTCTCAATAACAGGGACATCGTGGTAGATTTTTTTGGCGTTAATAATTTTGATCTCACTCATAGTGAACCTCTTTTACTGTTTAGATTGGATATCTGTAAAGACTTCGTTGTATTTTTTAACGATATCTGATTTATTCTTGATGACATAATCATAATCTTCAGTGAGTGTTTTGATTTTGTCAATTGGTTTCATATTTTCGCTCGTTTTAGCATTTTTACGAACAGGACGGTTAGTAGTGGTTGTACCAAGTGTATCTTGTACTTCTTGAGAGATAATAAAATCGATAAATTTCTTGGCATTTTCCATATTTTTCGCTTTTTTAACGATAGCAGCACTAGCAGGTAGGAAGACTGTTCCTTCTTTTGGATAGACTACCTTAATGTTAGCTCCGTCATTTAAGAGTTTAACTGCTGGATCTTCATAAGAGAGACCAACAGCCATTTCTCCGTCAGCGACTGCTTTATAGACACCAGATGAGCTTGAACCGATTTTACCATCAATAAGTGTGAAGAGATCTTTTACATAAGACCAAGCTTTATCGTCTTTGTAACCACCTTGAGCTTGTAGCATATTTGTTAATTGAGCAAAGGCGCTAGAAGAGTTTGCTGGGTCAGCAGTTGCGATTTTTCCTTTTAGTTCAGGTTTGAGAAGGTCGCTATATCCTTCGATGTTCATGCCTTTCGTTAAATCAGGATTGATGATTAAAACACTACCATCTAGTGTATAAGGTGTAGAGTAGCCAGTTGTGTTTTGATATTCTTTGATAACATTATCATTTTCTTTTGAAGTATAGTTTTCAAAGAGTTCTCCGTGGGTAGCATATTGTGTATAAGAACCACCAAAGATGACATCAGCTACAGGAGCTTCTTTTTCTGACTCTAGTTTTTTGAAAAGTTCTCCAGTGCCAGCTTGAATCAGTTCTACTTTGATACCATATTTCTCTTCAAAGGCAGGAATAGTTGCTCCGATTAAGCCCTCTGAGTTTGGTGAATAAACGACTAGCGAACCGCCGTCTCCTTTATCAGATGAACCGCCATCGGCAGATTCATTAGAAGAACAAGCAGCAAGACCAAAAAGAGCTAGTCCGCAAGCAGCATAATACATCCATTTCTTTTTCATGATGGATACCTCCGTTGTGTTATTTAAGTTTATTTTAAAACAATGTAAGCGTTTTTAAAACCGATAATTCTATTCTATTAGAGTAAAATTCTCTACAAAAACGGAAGTAATCATTTTGATTTTATAGTAGAGTTTGACAGTTAATCACTGTCAAGTCAAATTTTATTTTTTAGATTGGATATCTGTAAAAATGTCATTGTACTTTTTAAGAATGGCGGATTTGTTTTTAATGACATAATTGGAATCTTCAGTGGCAATATTGATTTCTGTCATAGCCTTCATATTTTTATTGGTTTTAGCATTTTTACGAATAGGTCGGATTGTAGTTTCGGTTCCTAGCTTATCTTGGATTTCTTGTGAAAGGAGGAAGTCGATAAATTTCTTGGCATTTTCCATGTGTTTAGCGTTTTTGACGATAGCTGCATTACCAGGTAAAAAGACGGTTCCTTCTTTCGGATAAATGACTTTTACATCAACTCCATCATTTAAGAGTTTTAAGGCAGGATCTTCATAGGTTAGTCCTACAGCCATTTCTCCATCGGCGACAGCTTTGTAAACATTTGAAGAGCTAGATGCAATCTTTCCATCTACTAGGGTAAAGAGATTTTTCACATAGGTCCAAGCTTGTTCATTTTCGTATCCACCTTGGTCCACAAGCATATTTGTTAATTGAGCAAATGCGCTAGAAGCATTACTAGGATCAGCAGTAGCAATTTTTCCTTTTAATTTAGGATTGAGTAGATCATTGTAACCTTCAATTTTTATATCTTTTGTAAGGGCTGAATTGGCAATGATAACACTGACATCCAGTGTATAAGGTGTGTAGAATCCTGTTTTATTTTGATATTCAGGGATTATCTGGTCGTTCTCTTGAGAAATATAAGGTTCAAAAAGATTTTCGTTAGAAGAGAAGAGGGCGTAGGAGCCTCCGAAAATGACATCAGCTACAGGGGATTCTTTTTCGGCCTCAGCTTTTTTGAACAATTCACCAGTGCTGGCTTGTACTAAATCAACCTTAATACCATATTTTTCTTCGAAGGCTGGGATTGTTTCTTCGATAAGGTCTTCAGGATTAGGTGAGTAGACAACTAAAGTGTTATCTGAATCTTTTTCAGAGCTAGTTTCCGCTTCTATAGGTGAAGAACATCCTGATAAAGAAAGGAATATCCAGCTAAAAGAGAGAAAGAATAGTATTTTTTTCATAAGTATCTCCTTTTTACGAACATTTTCTCTACCTAGATTGTTAATGTTTTTAAATTGTAGAGTCCTACAGGATATAATAAAAACCTTAAAGAAATCTAAAACGAAAAATAGGAAATGAGTTCCTAGAGCAAGGATTGGTGAATTTTAGCTGTGATTTTGATGGTAATACTCTTCAAAACACGTCGCTTTATCTGCAATCTCAAAGCTATGATTTGAGTAGTTAGCACTTTGATTTTCATTGAGTAAAAGTACAAAATAAAAAGATTGCCTGAGCTGAGCAATCCTTTTACATCAATGGTTTTTATCCATGAGTTTTAATTCTTTTGGAGAAATATGGAGATATTTTTTAAAAACTTTGGCAAAATATTTATAGTCTGAAAATCCAACTTGTTCAGAGATATCGCTTAAGGGAGAATTAGGGGATTCAGCCATTTTATCTATAGCTTGCTTGAGGCGGTAGCGTAAGATATATTCATTTAGCGTCATTGGGAAGTCTTCTTTGATAACCTTATATAGATAACTTTCGCTATACCCTAGATTCTCTGCAATGCTAGAAATGGTAAAGTGCATACAGTAGTGTTGATGCACAAATTCAAGAATTTGCTGAATGATTTGGTTTTGTGTATCAACTTGTTGGATAGAGGTGAGTAAAGTTTGATACTCTTCTAAAAAAGGAGTTTCTTGACGAGTGCTAACTCGTAATCGCAAAACAATTTTTTGAAGACATTCTGTCAACTCCTTGGTATCAATTGGTTTGGATAAGAAATCAACTGCTCCATATTGCATGGCTTTTTTGGCATTTTGAAAATCGTTATAACCTGATAAGATAACTTTTTCATAAGAAAGAGTACGAGTAGCTTCGAACATCATAAAAGCATCCATAATTGGCATTGTGATGTCTGTTAAGACAATATGAGGTTCTTTTTCTTGGATGAGTTTCATTCCCTCTTGACCGTGACTGGCAGTTCCTACGACTTGGATACCTAAGGCAGAGTAGTCTATGGCAATCTCTAGCCATTTTCGAATGAGGTGTTCGTCCTCTACGATAATGAGCTTAAACATGAGTTAGTCCTTTCGTTATAAATTTGACCCAAGTTTCTCCTTGGCGATTGACTCCTAAATCTAGCTGGACATCAGAAAAGAAATTGCTCAATCGTTTATAGCTGTTCACGATGCCATGCTGGGTATGAGGGCTTTCTAAAGAGTCTAAAATAGCGAGTCGCTCTTGTTTTGTGAGCCCTCCGGCGTTATCCTTGACTAAAAAAGTCAGAGAATCTGCTTCCCAGGTAATTTGGATATCTATATGAAGATCAATACGGTATTGCATCCCATATTTTATAGCATTTTCTACTAGAGGAAGCAAGAAAAGTTTAGGAATAGGCTGATTATCGACAGTTTCTGGGCAGACAATATCATAGGAAAAGTGCTCGAAACGAATCTTATGAATAATCAGGTAATCCTCTATAATCTTTAAATCCTGACAAATGGTTGTTTCTTTTTCTAAATCGGTGATACTGTAGCGAAGAATGCGCGTAAGGTTTTGAATCAGGTCTTGTGTGAGAGCTGCATCCATTAAAGAAGTGACTTTAATCGTCTCAAGTGTATTGTAGAGAAAATGAGGATTGAACTGAGCTTCCAGCATTTTTCTTTCAAAAATCCACTTTTCTTTTTCTATGGTCAACATTTTTTGATGAAGTTGATCTAATTCGTACAACATATTGTTGATTTTTTCTGCCATAAACTCAAACTCATCACCTGTTTGTAGAGAAAGCCTTTTTTCTGCTTGTTTGGGAATTTCTTGAAGTTGGTAAACCAAGCTTTCAATAGGAACAGCGTTGTGTGTAGCAATTTTGTGAGCAATTCGTCTTGCTTGCCAGAAGTAGAGGAAGAATATACATAAGGTGAGAATGGAGGCTAGGCCAAGTAAGCTAGGAATAGGAAAGAAGGATTGAAAAGTATAGATTGAAAAAATAGCACCGACTTTTTCTTTTTGAACAATAAGCGGTTCGTTCGCATACCAGTGGGTGCGAGAGTGTAGGAGTTTTTCATCAAATTTTTCAAGAGTGGAACGAGTAAATTGATTTGTATTGTTGGAAAACATATTACCAAAGTTATCGGTAATGATGTATTTAGAATTTATCATTGGGAAACTTGAGATGAAATCATTCTCATTTACGAAAGCAATCGTATAGGCTATAACTCGTTGGTTTTGAAGTAGTGGTTTGATAAAGAGTGTGTAATGTTGTTTATCTGAAGAGAGTGCAATTTTTTCTGTCACTTTTTCTTGAGAAGGATTTTGAATGAGCAGTTTTAGATAGTAGGGAGATAAAATACTTTCTTGATGATTTCGATTGGTACTAAATAGTAATTCACCTGCATCACTTAGGATAATGAGGTCAGAACTAAGTTTTAATTTAGCTTTGGTCTCGTAAAATAAGCTAAAGACTTCTCGCTCTGTGTGTTTGCCATCCAAAAATCCAGGAATCATTTTATGGTTCATAGTAGTCAGGAGCTCATTATTTGCTTCTTTCATTTCTTGAACCTGTTTTACAATCTGTCTTGTGTCTTTGGAGAGTTGCTGCTTTTGTAAAAAATAGGAAAAACCAAAAAGTAAAATGAGTAGTAAAAGAGAGGTCATAAAAGCTGCGATAGAGCTTCTATGGAGAATTTCTTTTTGGAGAGATTTTTTAAAGGAATGAGACATTCGCTACCTCCTTGGAAGGGTTTTCTGTTATAAGTATAGCAGTTTAAAAATTCTAGAGCAAGGTAAAATAGAAAAGTATAGAATAGAACGAGACCAAATTCCCTCAAAAATGGTATAATAGTAACATCACAAAATTGGAGAGAGACCATGAGTTTTTACAATCATAAAGAAATTGAGCCTAAGTGGCAGAGCTACTGGGCAGAACATCATACATTTAAGACAGGAACAGATGCATCAAAACCGAAGTTTTATGCTCTCGATATGTTCCCTTATCCGTCTGGAGCTGGTCTGCACGTAGGACACCCAGAAGGCTATACCGCAACCGATATCCTCAGTCGTTACAAACGTGCGCAAGGCTACAATGTCCTTCACCCAATGGGTTGGGATGCTTTTGGTTTGCCTGCAGAGCAATACGCTATGGATACTGGTAATGACCCAGCAGAATTTACAGCTGAGAACATTGCCAACTTCAAACGCCAAATCAATGCGCTTGGATTTTCTTATGACTGGAATCGTGAAGTCAATACAACAGATCCAAACTACTACAAGTGGACGCAATGGATTTTTACTAAGCTTTATGAAAAAGGCTTGGCCTATGAAGCGGAAGTGCCAGTAAACTGGGTTGAGGAACTCGGAACAGCTATCGCTAATGAAGAAGTGCTTCCTGATGGAACTTCTGAGCGTGGAGGCTATCCAGTTGTTCGCAAACCAATGCGCCAATGGATGCTCAAAATCACGGCATATGCAGAGCGTTTGCTTAATGACTTAGATGAACTAGATTGGCCAGAGTCTATCAAGGACATGCAACGCAACTGGATTGGGAAATCAACTGGTGCAAATGTAACCTTCAAGGTTAAGGGAACTGATAAGGAATTTACTGTCTTTACCACTCGTCCTGATACCCTTTTCGGTGCGACTTTCACAGTCTTGGCTCCTGAGCATGACTTGGTTGACGCTATCACAAGCCCAGAGCAAGCAGATGCAGTAGCAGACTACAAACACCAAGCTAGCCTCAAATCTGACTTGGCTCGTACAGACCTTGCCAAAGAAAAAACAGGGGTTTGGACTGGTGCTTATGCCATCAACCCTGTCAATGGCAAGGAAATTCCAATCTGGATTGCGGACTATGTTCTTGCTAGTTATGGAACAGGTGCTGTAATGGCTGTGCCTGCCCACGATCAACGTGACTGGGAATTCGCCAAACAATTTGACCTTCCAATCGTAGAAGTCCTTGAAGGTGGAAACGTAGCAGAAGCTGCCTACACAGAGGATGGTCTTCATGTCAATTCAGACTTCCTAGATGGATTGAACAAAGAAGAAGCTATTGCTAAGATTGTGTCCTGGTTGGAAGAAAACGGCTGTGGTCAGGAGAAAGTTACCTACCGTCTCCGCGACTGGCTCTTTAGCCGTCAACGTTACTGGGGTGAGCCAATTCCTATCATTCATTGGGAAGATGGGACATCAACAGCTGTTCCTGAAAGTGAATTGCCACTTGTCTTGCCTGTAACCAAGGACATCCGCCCTTCAGGTACAGGGGAAAGTCCACTAGCTAACTTGACAGACTGGCTTGAAGTGACTCGTGAAGATGGTGTCAAAGGTCGTCGTGAAACCAACACCATGCCACAGTGGGCAGGTTCAAGCTGGTACTACCTCCGCTATATTGACCCACACAATACTGAGAAATTGGCCGATGAGGATCTCCTCAAACAATGGTTGCCAGTAGATATCTACGTGGGTGGTGCAGAGCATGCCGTTCTTCACTTGCTTTACGCTCGTTTCTGGCATAAATTCCTCTATGATCTCGGTGTTGTTCCGACTAAGGAACCATTCCAAAAACTCTTTAACCAAGGAATGATCTTGGGAACAAGCTACCGTGACCACCGTGGGGCTCTTGTGGCAACTGATAAGGTTGAAAAACGTGACGGCTCCTTCTTCCACATGGAAACAGGAGAAGAGTTGGAGCAAGCACCAGCCAAGATGTCTAAATCCCTCAAGAACGTTGTTAACCCAGATGATGTTGTGGAACAATACGGTGCTGACACCCTTCGTGTCTATGAAATGTTCATGGGACCACTTGATGCTTCGATTGCTTGGTCTGAAGAAGGTCTGGAAGGAAGCCGTAAATTCTTGGACCGTGTTTACCGTTTGATTACAAGTAAAGAAATCGCTGCGGAAAACAATGGCGCTCTTGACAAGGTTTATAACGAAACCGTTAAAGCTGTCACAGAACAAATCGAATCATTGAAATTCAACACAGCTATTGCCCAACTTATGGTCTTTGTCAACGCGGCTAACAAGGAAGAAAAACTTTATGTAGACTACGCCAAAGGCTTCGTTCAGTTGATTGCACCATTTGCACCTCACTTGGCAGAAGAGCTCTGGCAAACAGTTGCAGCAACAGGTGAGTCAATCTCTTACGTGGCTTGGCCAACATGGGACGAAAGCAAATTGGTTGAAGACGAAATCGAAATCGTTGTCCAAATCAAAGGAAAAGTTCGTGCCAAACTCATGGTCGCTAAAGACCTATCACGCGAAGAATTGCAAGAGATTGCTCTAGCTGATGAAAAAGTCAAAGCAGAAATTGACGGTAAGGAAATCGTCAAGGTGATTGCGGTACCTAACAAACTCGTTAATATCGTCGTTAAATAACGAGTTTATTAGCTCTATTTGCCACCTTCAATGGTCCACTGGACTATTGAAGCCAACTAAATTGGTTAATATTGTTGTGAAATAAGATAAGAATCCTTCAGAGTAGAATCTGGAGGATTTTTTGAATGAAAAATATAATCCTGTTTCCGTCATCTCACCACTTAACCTCTCATTTTAACCACCTATCTCAAAAGTCGATTTTTCTTTCATACTTTTTGTTAAACTGATGAGGTAAAGAGGAGGAACTAAATATGATTTTACAAGCTAAACATTTGACTAAACGGTACGGCGATCATATGGCTGTTGACGATATTCAGTTAGAGTTTGAAAAAGGGAGTTTTAATGCTATTTTGGGTCCCAATGGTGCAGGAAAATCAACCACCATTTCCATGTTAATCGGTTTGAAAAAGCCGACAAAAGGTCAGATTCGATATGCGCCAAATACGAAAATAGGAGTTGTTTTTCAAGCTAGTGTACTGGATGAGATGTTGACAGTTAGGGAAAATCTTACGATTCGTGCTCAACAGTATAAGGAGATTGCAGCAAGTCGTGTGGATGATTTGATCCATCAACTGGGTTTGACTGCTTTCCAGAAGCAACTATATGGGACTTTGTCAGGTGGGCAAAAACGTAGGGTTGATATTGCGCGTGCTCTTCTTTCACAGCCAGATATTCTTTTCTTAGATGAACCAACGACAGGTCTAGATATTCAGACTCGCAAAGCCATTTGGGATTTATTGTCTCGACTACAAAAGGATGAAGGGATGACTATTATCTTAACGACTCATTATCTGGATGAAGCGGATGAAGCAAATCAGATCTATATCGTTGATCATGGGAAAGTGATTGCGCAAGGTTCTGCGACGGCTATTAAAAGTCAGTATGCATCTAATATCCTAAAAATTCGTTTTAAAGAAATGAAGGATTTAGAAAAGTTGTTACAGACTGGAATGACAGTAAAGGAAGAAAATGAGTTGGAATATCTTTTTTATCCAAGGACATCACTGGAAGCTATTGAATATTTGGCAAAAGTACGAGAAGAAATTGATTCTTTTGAGTTTCGTCCAGGTACCATGGATGATGCCTTTATTGCACTTACAGGAAGAGAGGTTCGGTAATGTTAGCTTTATTGAAACGGAATTTTATCTTATATTTTCGTAATCGTTCAGGAGTATTTTTCTCATTATTGGGGGCATTGATTTCCTTCCTCCTTTATATCATTTTTTTGCAGAAGAACTTGACGGATGCTTGGTCCCAACTCCCTGATAATACGAACCTTTTAAATAACTGGCTGATGGGTGGGACCTTGGCTGTGACTGGGATTACAACCAGTTTTACGGCTCTTACACAAATGGTACAGGATCGTGAAAATCAAGTGGATCAAGATCTCTTCTTGACAGATTTAGGTATCTGGGGTTTACAGATGTCCTATCTAATCAGTAGTATTGCCATTTCTTTTGTTATGCAGGTGTTTATGTTTGCTGTTATGGGGCTTTATTTTAAAGAAAGTCCAGTTATCAGTCATTTACCGGAAATTACTTTGATTATGTTGTTAAGTAGTCTGCTTTCAAGTTTGATAAATATTCTCTTGATTTATCGTTTTCAATCTGTAGATAGTCTTGGCAAACTGGCAACTATAGTGGGAACTGCTTCTGGATTTTTAGTAGGAACTTATGTCCCTATTGGAGTTTTACCTGATTTTGCACAGATTATCATGAAGTGTACCCCTGCAACTTATATTGCTTCTCTCTATCGACAAATTTTAATGAAAGAACCATTAGAGACCGCATTTACAGGAAATAGCAGCTTGTTAAAGGAATTTCAAGAAAAAATGGGAATCCAAATCAACTGGCAAGAACTATTGACAAAGGAAGAGACATACTTTATAGTGGTTATTATATGTCTCGTCGCTATTCTTCTTTGGCTTTTATTTGTTAAAGTATTTAGCAAGAGAAAATAAAAGTATATTGGAGAGAAAATGAAGATTCGTTTTGAAATGAAGGCAGAGTTTTCAGAAAAGGACCCACATATTGTAATTCAGGCAGCTCAGTTAACCGGCCAAGCAAGGGAAATCATGGAGTATTTAGAACAATTTTCAACGACCAATCAGGTGGCCATTCCTATTCGAACGGATGATTATCTGGTTATGGTGAAAATTGAGGATCTTATTCTAGCTGATATTGACAAGAATTTATTAACCATTTATACGGTAGATGGGATTTATAAAACTAAGGAAACATTGATAAATTTTCAGAATCGGATTAATCGGCGTAACTTTATACAGATATCACGCCATTCAATTATAAACATTGACCACTTAGAATCGTTATCAGATAGTTTTTCAGGGAACATGATGGCTAAAATGACTCGGGGCATCAAATCTAGTGTGAGTCGGAAATACGTTAAGTCCTTAATGAATTATCTAGGTTTATAGGAGAAAATCATGAAACGATTAATTGATTATTTTGTATCGGGAATGCGTACGGCTTCTTTCTTTTATTTGAGTATGATGTTATTAGCTCAGTGTTATCCAGGTATTACCTATCCTGAACCAATGATAAAAAATATTCTAGCTCTGTTTTTAATGGGTGGAATTATGGGGGTATTGACTTTAATCCTTGAAAAGCTAGAGTTTCTTGCTTTTAGTATACGTGTAGGAGTTCATTTATTAGTGACAGCTACTATCTTAGTATTGATCTCTCTATTTTTGGGCTGGGGTTCAGCCTTGTGGAGTCCCTTGCTTTGGTTCTTTTTCTTGTTAATTTATGGATTGATATGGTTGTATCAAATCTGGCAAACTCACAAACTCACTCAACGAATTAATCAAGCCTTAGAGGATAAAAGACAGAAAACGGGTCACTAATATAGTGTTGAGGATGAAGTTTTAAGCCAGTGCCAGTTTCCAAAGAGAACAATTTGTGATATAGTATTTTCAGCGTAAAACAAGGAGAAGAAAAATGCCAGTAAACGAATATGGTCAGATGATTGGTGAGTCAATGGAAGGTTATACACCAGGTGCACTGCCTTCTATTGATTTTTTAGAAGGGCGTTATGCTCGAATAGAGGCTCTCTCTGTAGAAAAGCATGCGGAGGATTTATTAGCTGTTTATGGCCCTGATACGCCTCGGGAAATGTGGACCTACCTCTTTCAGGAGTCAGTCGCAGATATAGAGGAGTTGGTCAGCCTTTTAAATCAGATGTTGGCTCGTAAGGATCGCTTTTACTATGCGATTGTAGACAAGGCAACTGGTAAGGCTTTGGGAACATTTTCTCTCATGCGCATTGACCAGAATAACCGAGTAATAGAAGTGGGAGCTGTCACTTTCTCTCCAAAACTCAGGGGGACACGGATAGGAACAGAAGCCCAGTATCTCTTGGCTTGCTATGTCTTTGAGAAGCTTAACTATCGTCGCTATGAGTGGAAATGCGATGCCTTAAATCTGCCATCCAGACGAGCAGCGGAACGTTTAGGTTTTGTCTATGAAGGGACCTTCCGCCAGGCAGTGGTTTATAAGGGACGTACGAGAGATACGGATTGATTGATAAGGACTGGCCAAAAGTCAAAGCTCGATTGGAAACATGGTTGGATCCTGAAAACTTTGATAAAAATGGACGACAGCACAAGAGCTTGAGAGAGCTTTAAGAGGTGTTATAGAGGAATGACTTGGATAAACAGAGAAAAATAACAAAACTTGTTTTTTCTTAAGCAAAATTTAAGACTGGTCTAGTATTATATAACCATTAAATAAAGACCTCCTAACTTTATTTAATGAAATCCTAAAACTTTTTTCATCATAATCTCCTAATGAAGTCACCCAATCAGGTGGCTTTTTTTCTTGGATAGGTGCTAGTGATAGAAATTTTTTGCAGAATAGTAAAATTTGAGAAAAGTTAAGCTAGTTTTAAGTTTCGTCTTGTATCATGTAGTTATTAAATAAAGACCTCCTAACTTTATTTAATAAAATTCTAAACTTTTCTTTTTCATAATAATCTCCCTTAACTCCACCCAATCAGGTGGAGTTTTTTGGCTTTATTTCAGGCTTTTGGGGAGTTTTCTAAAAATCATTTTTCGATATTTTTCGGATTTTGGTCGGGGAATTGGCGGGGACCTTTTTAGCGAATATGACTAAGAAATAGGTTTGCTGTTACTTCAGCTACTTCAACCTCGCTTTGAATGTAAGTGACTGTTAATTGAAGGACTGGAACTACTGTAATAATGATTTTGCTTGTCTAGTAGTGGCGTATTAAATGAGAAGTGACATATAAGATTGTCTCTTCGTTTACTAAATCAAAATTTCTATGAAATTGATAGAATCCCTAATTTTCTCTTAAACTTGAAAGTCTTGTTGTAAAGCGGTTAAAGCTTGAGAAGCTGAGGATGTAAAGTTTTGACAAATTTTGTGAACTGTGGGATAATGGAGAGGAATTAAGGATTAGTTCTATATCATGGACTAGAAAAGACCCCAAGCTAACTTCCACATTAAGCTTGGGGTCTTTTTTGACACTATTTGTTCTTGTTTAGCCATTTATCGACTAAGCGAAGAACAACACCGACCACAATTGGTCCGATGATAGTTTTAAGGATTAGTTCCATCATGGGCTATCTCACCTCCTTTCGTAGGCGGTGTAGCAGTGCCGTATAATATTATACCACATAAGTGCTAAACTCAGGAGTCACCCAATCGGGTGGCTTTTTTGTTTGTGGCTTGGATTTTTGATATAATAGAGCCATGAGTAGAATTTTAGATAATGAGATAATGGGGGACGAGGAGTTAGTAGAACGCACGCTCCGTCCTCAGTATTTACGTGAATATATTGGGCAGGATAAGGTCAAGGACCAGCTACAAATCTTTATTGAAGCTGCCAAAATGCGGGATGAAGCGTTGGATCATGTCCTCTTATTTGGGCCTCCAGGTTTGGGGAAAACGACCATGGCTTTTGTTATCGCCAACGAACTGGGTGTCAATCTCAAGCAGACGTCTGGGCCTGTCATTGAAAAAGCTGGAGATCTAGTAGCGATTTTGAATGACTTAGAGCCTGGGGATGTCCTTTTTATTGATGAGATTCATCGCTTGCCCATGTCGGTGGAAGAGGTGCTTTATAGTGCCATGGAGGACTTCTACATTGATATCATGATTGGGGCTGGTGAAGGTAGTCGCAGTGTTCATTTGGAGTTACCACCTTTTACCTTGATTGGTGCGACGACTCGGGCTGGTATGCTCTCAAATCCACTACGGGCACGTTTTGGGATTACGGGGCATATGGAGTATTATGCCCATGCTGACTTGACAGAAATTGTCGAGCGGACGGCAGATATTTTTGAGATGGAAATCACTCATGAGGCAGCATCTGAGTTGGCCCTACGTAGTCGTGGGACCCCTCGTATTGCCAATCGTCTCCTCAAGCGCGTGCGCGATTTTGCCCAGATTATGGGGGATGGGGTTATCGATGATATTATTACCGATAAGGCTTTGACCATGCTGGATGTTGACCATGAAGGTCTGGACTATGTGGACCAGAAAATCCTTCGGACCATGATTGAGATGTACGGTGGTGGTCCTGTTGGTCTAGGAACTCTTTCTGTGAATATCGCCGAAGAGCGTGAGACAGTTGAAGACATGTATGAACCTTACTTAATCCAAAAAGGTTTTATCATGCGGACACGGTCTGGACGGGTGGCGACTGCTAAGGCATATGAGCACTTAGGTTATGAATACAATGAAAAATGAGCAAGAAATTCTGGAGGCTTTTAGAGAAAATCCGGATATGATGGCTATTTTGACTATCATCCGAGACCTTGGTCTGAAAGACTCGTGGTTGGCAGCAGGTTCTGTCAGAAATTTCATCTGGAATCTCTTGTCAGATAAATCACCTTTTGATTGTGAAACAGATGTAGATGTGATTTTCTTTGATTCAGATATTTCTTATGAGGAAACCTTGTATCTAGAGAAAAAGTTGAGAGAGGATTTTCCTCAGTACCAGTGGGAATTGAAAAATCAAGTCTATATGCACCTGCATAGCCCTCATACTGCTCCCTATATCAGTTCCAGTGATGCTATGAGTAAGTATCCAGAACGGTGTACGGCAGTTGTACTGCGCTTGAATGAAGAATCCGATTTTGAACTCTATGCACCTTATGGTTTGGAGGATATTTTGAATTTTCAAGTTCGTCTAACTCCTCATTTTTTAGAGAATGAAGACCGAATGGAACTCTATCAAACACGTTTATCCAAGAAAAATTGGCAGGAGAAATGGAAAAATTTGATTTTTAAAAATACTTAAGGAAACTTTAAGCTAGGGAGTGTATACTAAGTCCATAAGTTAAGAAGACCTTAACTTAAACTCCTAAAACTTTTTCATAATAATCTCCCTATAAAAATAGAGTCGCCCAATCAGGCGACTTATTTTTTTTTGAAAAGTAGGCTTTGTGCCTGAGAATAAATAGCTTAGTGATAGAAGAAAATAGGGAAATATGGTATAATGAAACGATAGATTTTTGAATAGGAATAAGATCATGTTTGGATTTTTTAAGAAAGATAAGGCTGTGGAAGTAGAGGTTCCGACACAGGTTCCTGCTCATATCGGCATCATCATGGATGGCAATGGCCGTTGGGCTAAAAAACGTATGCAACCGCGAGTCTTCGGACACAAGGCGGGCATGGAAGCATTGCAAACTGTGACCAAGGCAGCCAACAAACTAGGCGTTAAGGTTATTACGGTCTATGCTTTTTCTACAGAAAACTGGACCCGCCCAGATCAGGAAGTCAAGTTTATCATGAACTTGCCAGTAGAGTTTTATGATAATTATGTCCCGGAACTGCATGCGAATAATGTTAAGATTCAAATGATTGGGGAGACAGACCGCCTGCCTAAGCAAACCTTTGAAGCTTTAACAAAGGCTGAGGAATTGACTAAGAACAACACAGGTTTGATTCTTAATTTTGCCCTCAACTATGGTGGACGTGCTGAGATTACACAGGCTCTTAAGTTGATTTCCCAGGATGTTTTAGATGCCAAAATCACCCCAGGTGATATCACAGAGGACTTGATTGGCAATTATCTCTTTACCCATCATTTGCCTAAGGACCTACGAGACCCAGACTTGATTATACGTACTAGTGGAGAATTGCGTTTGAGTAATTTTCTTCCATGGCAGGGAGCCTATAGTGAGCTCTATTTTACGGACACCTTGTGGCCTGACTTTGATGAGGTAGCCTTGCAGGAAGCTATTCTTGCCTACAATCGTCGTCATCGCCGATTTGGAGGAGTTTAGGAGGAGATATGACAAAGGATTTACAAAAAAGAACCTTGTTCGCAGGGATTGCCCTGGCTATTTTCCTACCAATTTTAATGATTGGGGGCCTTTTGCTTCAGATCGCCATCGGAATCATAGCCATGCTAGCAATGCATGAACTTTTGAAGATGAGAGGTTTAGAGACCATGACTATGGAGGGGCTCTTGACCCTCTTTGCAACCTTTGCCTTGACCATTCCCTTGGAGAATTACCTGACTTTTTTACCAGTTGATGGGAATGTGGTTGCTTATAGTGTGTTGATTTCAATTATGTTAGGAACAACTGTTTTTAGCAAGTCCTATACGATTGAGGATGCTGTTTTCCCTCTTGCTATGAGTTTCTATGTGGGCTTTGGCTTTAATGCTCTATTAGATGCTAGAATTGCAGGTTTAGATAAGGCACTATTGGCCTTGTGTATTGTTTGGGCAACAGATAGTTGTGCTTATCTTGTAGGGATGAGATACGGTAAACGAAAATTAGCGCCAAGGGTATCACCCAATAAAACCTTTGAGGGATCTTTTGGTGGTATTTTAGGAGCTATCTTGATAACAATTGTCTTTATGATTTTTGATAGGACAGTTGCTCTTCCGTATGGAATTTACAAGATGTCAGTCTTTGCTATTTTCTTCAGCATTGCTGGACAATTTGGTGACTTACTAGAAAGTTCGATTAAGCGTCACTTTGGTGTTAAGGATTCTGGGAAATTTATTCCTGGGCATGGTGGTGTTTTGGATCGCTTCGATAGTATGTTGCTTGTATTTCCAATCATGCACTTATTTGGACTCTTTTAGAGAAAGGAAGATAGAATGCTCGGAATTTTAACCTTTATTCTGGTTTTTGGGATTATTGTAGTGGTGCACGAGTTCGGACACTTCTACTTTGCCAAGAAATCAGGAATTCTAGTGCGTGAATTTGCCATCGGTATGGGACCCAAAATCTTTGCTCACATTGGTAAGGACGGGACGGCCTATACCATTCGGATCTTGCCTCTGGGTGGCTACGTTCGTATGGCAGGTTGGGGCGATGATACGACTGAAATCAAGACAGGAACTCCTGTCAGTTTAACCCTTACTGATGATGGTAAAGTTAAACGCATCAATCTCTCAGGTAAAAAATTGGATCAAACAGCTCTTCCTATGCAGGTGACTCAGTTTGACTTTGAGGACAAGCTCTTTATCAAGGGTTTGGTTCTGGAAGAAGAAAAAACCCTTGCAGTGGATCATGATGCAACGGTTGTAGAATTAGATGGAACTGAGGTTCGGATTGCACCTTTAGATGTTCAATATCAAAATGCAACTATCTGGGGCAAACTGATTACCAACTTTGCAGGCCCTATGAACAACTTTATCTTAGGTGTCGTTGTTTTTTGGATTTTAATCTTTATGCAGGGTGGTGTCAGAGATGTTGATACCAACCAGTTCCATGTTATGCCCCAAGGGGCCTTGGCTAAGGTGGGAGTACCAGAAACGGCACAAATTACCAAGATTGGCTCACATGAGGTTAGCAACTGGGAAAGCTTGATTCAGGCTGTGGAATCAGAAACCAAAGATAAGACGGCCCCGATCTTGGATGTGACTATTTCTGAAAAGGGGAGTGACAAACAAGTTACTGTTACCCCAGAAGAAAATCAAGGTCGATATCTTCTAGGTGTTCAACCAGGAATTAAGTCGGACTTTCTATCTATGTTTGTAGGTGGATTTACAAGTGCTGCTGACTCGGCTCTCCGAATTCTATCGGCTCTGAAAAATCTGATTTTCCAACCGGATTTGAACAAGTTAGGTGGACCTGTTGCCATCTTTAAGGCAAGTAGTGATGCTGCTAAAAATGGAATTGAGAATGTCTTGTACTTTTTGGCAATAATTTCCATCAATATCGGGATTTTTAATCTTATTCCGATTCCAGCTCTGGATGGCGGTAAGATTGTGCTCAATATCCTAGAAGCCATCCGCCGCAAACCATTGAAACAAGAAATTGAAACCTATGTCACCTTGGCCGGAGTGGTCATCATGGTTGTCTTGATGATTGCTGTGACCTGGAATGACATTATGCGACTCTTTTTTAGATAATCGAGGAATATTATGAAACAAAGTAAAATGCCTATCCCAACGCTTCGCGAAATGCCAAGCGATGCTCAAGTTATCAGCCATGCTCTTATGTTGCGAGCTGGTTATGTTCGTCAAGTCTCAGCAGGTGTTTATTCTTACCTGCCACTTGCCAACCGTGTGATTGAAAAAGCCAAAAACATCATGCGCCAAGAGTTTGACAAGATTGGTGCCGTTGAGATGTTGGCTCCTGCCCTTCTCAGTGCAGAGTTGTGGCGCGAATCAGGTCGTTACGAAACTTATGGTGAGGACCTTTACAAACTAAAAAACCGTGAAAAATCAGACTTTATCCTAGGTCCAACTCACGAAGAAACCTTTACAGCTATTGTCCGTGATTCTGTTAAGTCTTATAAGCAATTGCCACTTAACCTTTATCAAATCCAGCCTAAGTATCGTGATGAAAAACGCCCACGTAATGGACTACTTCGTACACGTGAGTTTATCATGAAGGATGCTTATAGTTTTCACGCTAACTATGATAGCTTGGACAGTGTTTACGATGAGTACAAGGCTGCTTATGAGCGTATTTTCACTCGTAGTGGCTTAGATTTCAAGGCTATCATCGGTGATGGTGGAGCTATGGGTGGTAAGGATAGCCAAGAATTTATGGCTATTACATCTGCTCGTACAGACCTTGACCGCTGGGTTGTCTTGGACAAGTCAGTTGCCTCATTTGACGAAATTCCTACAGAAGTGCAAGAAGAAATCAAGGCAGAATTGCTTAAATGGATGGTTTCTGGTGAGGATACCATTGCTTACTCAAGTGAGTCTAGCTATGCGGCTAACTTGGAAATGGCAACAAACGAGTACAAACCAAGCAACCGTGTTGTCGCTGAAGAAGAAGTGACTCGTGTTGTAACTCCAGATGTTAAATCAATCGATGAAGTTGCAGCCTTCCTCAATGTTCCAGAAGAACAAACAATTAAAACTCTCTTCTACATGGCAGATGGTGAGCTTGTTGCGGCCCTTCTAGTTGGAAATGACCAACTCAACGAAGTTAAGTTGAAAAACCACTTGGGAGCAGATTTCTTTGATGTTGCGAGCGAAGAAGAAGTGGCGAATCTTGTTCAAGCAGGATTCGGTTCACTTGGCCCAGTTGGTTTGCCAGATAATGTTAAAATCATTGCAGACCGTAAGGTGCAAGATGTTCGCAATGCAGTTGTGGGTGCTAACGAAGATGGCTACCACTTGACTGGTGTGAATCCAGGTCGTGACTTCACTGCAGAATATGTGGATATTCGTGAAGTTCGTGAGGGTGAAGTGTCCCCAGACGGACAAGGGGTTCTTAACTTTGCTCGTGGTATCGAAATTGGTCACATCTTCAAACTCGGTACTCGCTACTCAGCAAGCATGGGAGCAGATGTTTTGGATGAAAATGGCCGTGCTGTGCCAATTATCATGGGATGTTACGGTATCGGTGTCAGCCGTCTCCTTTCAGCAGTGATGGAGCAACACGCTCGCCTCTTTGTTAACAAAACGCCAAAAGGTGAATACCGTTACGCATGGGGAATCAACTTCCCTAAAGAATTGGCGCCATTTGATGTGCACTTGATTACTGTCAATGTCAAGGACGAAGAAGCACAAGCCTTGACAGAAAAACTTGAAGCAAGCTTGATGGGAGCTGGTTACGAAGTCTTGACAGATGACCGTAATGAACGTGTCGGAGTCAAATTCAGCGACAGCGACTTGATTGGATTGCCAATCCGCATCACTGTTGGTAAAAAAGCGGCTGATGGCATCGTAGAAGTGAAGATTAAAGCGACTGGTGACACCATCGAAGTTCATGCAGATAACTTACTTGAAACGCTTGAAATCCTCAGCAAGAAATAAAAACTATAATTAGAAGAAAAACAAGGAAAAAATGTAACTAGTTTTTACCTTGTTTTTTCTGTATAATAGGAAAAATGAGTAGATAAAGAGGTAAATGTATGCTAAGATTTCCAAAGGATTTTGTCTGGGGATCCTCTACTTCTGGACCACAAACAGAAGGACGTGTAGCTGGTGACGGTAAGGGAGATAATCTCTGGGATTATTGGTACCAAGTGGAGCCAAATCGTTACTATAATGGGCTTGGTCCAGATAAGACATCGACCTTTTATGAAAATTGGGAGCAGGATATTGAGCTTTTGTTAGATACTGGTCACACAGCCTTTCGGACTTCTATTCAATGGTCACGGATTTTTCCACAAGGCTGTGGAAAAGTCAATCCTCAAGGTGTGGATTTCTATCGTAAGGTTTTTGAGGCTATTAAGGCTAAGGGGATTCGTCTGTTAGTCAATCTCTACCATTTTGATTTGCCTTTTGCTCTTCAAGAAGCTGGTGATGGTTGGGAAAATAAGGAGACTGTTTCAGCCTATGAAGACTATGCTCGTTTCTGTTTTGAGACTTATGGAGATTTGGTGGACCAATGGATTACCTTTAACGAGCCCATCGTTCCTGTAGAATTTGGTTATTTTTACGATGCCCATTATCCACATAAGGTGGATGCAGAAGCAGCGGTAAAAGTAGCCTATCATACACAATTGGCCAGCAGTCGGGCGGTTAAGGCCTGTCATGAACTCTTGCCTGACTCTAAGATTGGGATTGTCCTCAACTTGACACCGGCTTATCCACGTAGCCAGCATCCTGCTGATGTCAAGGCAGCTCGTATTGCAGACCTTTTTCAGGCCCAATCTTTCTTAGATCCGTCTGTTTTGGGGACTTATCCACAGGAGTTGGTAGAAATCTTGCATGAATATGGGCTCTTGCCTGATGCTACAGAGGAGGAGTTGGAACTCATTCGTGACAATACGGTGGACTTCCTCGGTGTTAACTACTATCAACCTTTGCGCGTCATGGCACCTCGATTTGCTAAGCATCCAGAGAGTCCATTCTTGCCAGAACATTTTTACGAACCTTATGTGATGCCTGGACGTAAAATCAATCCTCACCGTGGCTGGGAGATTTATGAGCAGGGGATTTATGACATTGCCCAAAATATCAAGGAAAATTATGGTAATATCGAGTGGATGTTGACAGAGAATGGTATGGGGGTTGAAGGAGAGGAAAAATTCCGTCAAGATGGAATGATTCAAGATGATTATCGTATTGACTTTGTAAAAGGTCATCTTCGTGAACTTCACCGCGCTATTGAAGACGGAGCTAATTGTAAGGGCTACTTGATTTGGACATTTATCGATTGTTGGTCATGGCTCAATAGCTATAAAAATCGCTATGGTTTGGTCGAATTAGACTTGGAAACGCAAGAACGTCGTCTGAAAAAATCAGGGCACTGGTTCAAGGAATTAAGCGATAATAATGGATTTTAAAAAGGACTCTGACTGATTATTCTAATTGGTCAGAGTTTTTTGCTTACAGTAGATTAATTTGAACTATACCAATTTTTACTCTTGACAAGTGAAAGAAACAAGTATATACTGTTTTTGCTGATTCTACAAAAGAGGAATTAGACTATACCAATTTTAAGGAGAAAGCACAGCTGGTCTGTGTCGTATATACTATGTGTGGAATTGTTGGTGTTGTTGGAAACACAAATGCAACTGATATTTTGATTCAAGGGCTTGAAAAGCTCGAATACCGTGGCTATGATTCTGCGGGGATTTTTGTCCTAGGTGGTGCTGAGAACCATTTGGTGAAGGCTGTTGGTCGTATCGCAGAATTGTCTGCCAAGACAGCTGGTGTGGAGGGAACAACTGGTATCGGACATACTCGTTGGGCAACTCACGGGAAACCAACTGAAGACAATGCTCACCCACACCGCTCTGAGACTGAACGTTTTGTCTTGGTGCACAATGGGGTGATTGAGAACTACCTTGAAATCAAGGAAGAATACCTTGCAGGACACCACTTCAAGGGGCAAACAGATACGGAAATCGCCGTTCACTTGATTGGAAAATTTGCGGAAGAAGACGGTTTGTCAGTTCTTGAAGCCTTCAAAAAAGCTCTTCACATCATCCGTGGTTCTTATGCCTTTGCCTTGGTTGACTCACAAGATCCTGAAGTCATCTATGTGGCTAAGAATAAATCACCACTTTTGATTGGTCTTGGACAAGACTATAACATGGTCTGCTCAGATGCCATGGCTATGATTCGTGAAACCAACCAGTACATGGAAATTCATGACCAAGAGTTGGTAATCGTCAAGGCTGATAGCGTGGAAGTTCAAGACTATGATGGTAATAGTCGTGAGCGTGCTAGCTACACTGCTGAACTTGACTTGTCTGATATCGGTAAGGGAACTTATCCTTACTACATGCTTAAGGAAATTGATGAGCAACCAACAGTGATGCGTAAACTCATCCAAGCCTACACAGATGAGTCTGGTCAAGTAGTCGTTGATCCAGCTATCATCAAGGCTGTTCAAGACGCAGACCGCATCTACATTCTTGCAGCTGGAACATCTTACCACGCAGGATTTGCTTCTAAGAAGATGCTGGAAGAATTGACAGATACGCCAGTTGAACTTGGAATCTCATCTGAGTGGGGCTATGGTATGCCACTTCTCAGCAAGAAACCACTCTTCATCTTTATCAGCCAGTCTGGTGAAACAGCGGATAGCCGTCAGGTTTTGGTTAAGGCCAATGAAATGGGTATTCCAAGTTTGACAGTGACAAATGTGCCAGGATCAACTCTGTCACGTGAAGCTAACCATACTATGCTTCTTCACGCGGGTCCTGAAATTGCCGTGGCATCAACTAAAGCCTATACAGCACAAATTGCAGCCCTTGCATTCCTTGCAAAAGCAGTCGGAGAAGCAAATGGCAATGCCAAAGCGCAAGCATTTGATTTAGTTCATGAGTTGTCAATCGTAGCTCAGTCTATTGAATCAACTCTTTCAGAGAAAGAAACCATCGAAGCCAAGGTTCGTGAGCTCCTTGAAACAACTCGCAATGCCTTTTACATCGGACGTGGCCAAGATTACTACGTAGCCATGGAAGCAAGTCTCAAGCTCAAAGAGATTTCTTACATCCAGTGTGAAGGCTTTGCGGCAGGAGAACTCAAGCACGGAACTATTGCCTTGATTGAAGAAGGAACGCCTGTCTTGGCTCTCTTGTCAGATCCAGTCCTTGCCAACCACACTCGTGGAAATATCCAAGAGGTGGCAGCCCGTGGTGCCAAAGTCCTCACTATAGCAGAAGAAAATGTTGCCAAAGATACAGACGACATCGTTCTTACGACCGTACATCCATACCTCTCACCAATTTCAATGGTCGTGCCAACGCAATTAGTCGCTTACTTCGCAACCCTGCACCGTGGGCTTGATGTGGATAAACCACGTAACCTTGCTAAGTCAGTAACGGTAGAATAAGCTTAAAAAGTCTAGTTTATCTAGGCTTTTTCTTGTGAGCAAATCGGTTGCTTGTACTCAAGATTCGTGTTAGAATAATTTTTCAAATTGAAGGACAGAAATAGACAGGGAGAATCACAATGGTAGAATTGGGAATTTCAACATTTGGGGAAACAACGGAGCTTGAAGGGACTGGGCAAACTTACAGTCATGCCGAACGTATTCGCCAGTTGCTGGCAGAGATTGAGCTAGCTGACAAGGTTGGTTTGGATGTATATGGGATTGGTGAGCACCATCGAGCGGATTTTGCAGTATCTGCGCCAGAGATTGTTCTGGCAGCTGGGGCAGTCAATACCAAGAAAATTCGTTTGACCAGTGCAGTCAGCATTCTCTCGAGCATGGACCCGATTCGTTTGTTCCAACAATATGCCACTATCGATGCTTTGTCAAATGGACGTGCGGAGATTATGGCTGGAAGGGGTTCTTTCACGGAATCATTTCCTCTGTTTGGCTATGATTTGAAAGACTACGAAGCCCTTTTTGATGAGAAATTAGACTTGCTCCAGTTAGTCAATGAAAAAACAAGGCTAGACTGGAAAGGGCGATTGACTCAAACAATCTCTGGCCAAGAAGTTTATCCTCGTCCAGTTCAGGAAAAATTACCCTTGTGGATAGCGACAGGTGGTCATGTCGAATCAACTGTGAAGATTGCTCAGGCAGGTCTACCGATTGTTTATGCCATTATTGGTGGCAATCCGCGTTATTTTAAAAAGTTGATTCAGGCTTATCGTGAGATTGGGAGCGAAGCGGGTCATGCCAGTCATGAACTAAAGGTTGGAGCCCATTCTTGGGGTTGGATTGCTGATGATGGCGAGCAAGCGGTGAAAGATTATTTCCATCCGACCAAGCAAGTGGTGGATGCTATTTCCAAAGACCGTCCGCACTGGCAGGAATTGCGTTATGAGCAATATTTGGAGCAAGTTGGGCCAAATGGTGCTATGTTTGTGGGCAATCCAGATCAGGTGGCAGAAAAATTGATTCGCATGATTGAAGATCTAGGCTTGGACCGCTTCATGCTCCATCTACCGCTTGGTTCCATGCCTCATGAACAAGTCCTGAGAGCTATTGAACTATTCGGAATGCAAGTAGCACCCAAAGTCCGGGCTTATTTTGCCATGAAAGAGGCTTAATAAAAAATACTAATCAAATGTATTATAACCACAAATATTGTACAAAAAATAATCCCCCTAGACTTAATGCTTGGGGGATTTTTCTATAGGAGGGCTAGTTTAGTTCTCTTTTTTGTTTTTGAGCAAGAACCCGAGACCTAGAAGGGCAAGGAGGCTGATTCCTGTCAACAGGAGTTTGTGATCGTTTTTGGTTCCTGTATTTGGAAGTTCAGCTTGTTTAGCTGGGGTTGCAGGTATATTTTCCTTGCTAGAGTTTTCTACAGCTTCGTTTTGAATAGCTTCACTTACAGATGATGCTTGTGCTTCTTGTTCAGCTTGTGAATCAGCTGTAGCTTGGCTAGGTTTATTTTCCACATTAGCTACTTTTGCATCCGGTTTTGCAGAATCAGGTTTAGTTTGTGGAGCTGGAGTTTGCTGTTCCGGTTTGTCTACTCGGTTTGACATATTGTCTTGGCCGTTATTTTGACCGTGTTCTTGTTTTAAGCTAGAAAGGTCAAATTCTGGTTTTTCTTCCACAGCTGGGGCAACGCTGGCACCGCCTTGAGCGACTCTAAGAACAGTAGCTGTAAGGGCATTTAATTTCAAGCCTTTTTCAGTCCATTCAAGTCCTTTCGGGTTGGCAATTCCAACTGGTCCTGCTTGGTTTTCATCTGCTAAAACTTCAGCATTTCTGAGGTGGGCGAAGGCAGTTCCCAAATTAAATTCACGAGCTTTTTCGTCCGCATTGACAAAGACTGCGTAGATATCTCCGTTTGGAGCAGTGATTTGGTAGCCAATCACTACATCCTCTTTTGCCACACCATTTTGGCCTGGGACAGTGATGAGGTGGACACGGTCCTTGATATCTTTAAGACTCTTAAGTCGGAAGGCATCTGTAGATTGACGAAGGGCAATCAACCCTTTCATATAGTCACGACTCTTGACATTTTCAGGATATGCTTTTCTATCTGTAGCCTTAGTCCAGTCAAACTTGTTGACAGCATCGCTAGAATCGTAAGAGTCATGGATGAAGTAAGGATAGTCAAATGGATTGCCGTCCTTATCACGCAACAAGTGAGATTTGTTTGGTTGTTTGTCCTCTGCTACTGGAGTCTTGTAGGCTGGGTCACGGAATTGTTTGGTGCGACCATATTCCTGACCAGAGTGGATAAATGGAGTTCCTTGAGCTGTTAAGACCATGAGATTTCCAAGTCGCAAACGACGGTGGATTTCAGCATAGTTCTCAGCCTTGCTTGGGTCTTTTTTGATAGATTGGGCGATGATGTCAAAGAGGGTCAAGTTATCATGGGCTGCGATGTATTGGATGACATCTCCAGGGCTGTCAGCTTCAAAGTTGGTTGGTTGAGCAATGAGATTTTTGAAGATAGTATTGATATCACGTTTGCCACCTGTGATAAAGGCAGGTTGACCTTCGTTTGGATAACCAGACTTGAGGTTGTTACGGATGTCGTCTGAGAAGACAGCGACAGTATCGGTATGTTTCATCCAATCTTGGTCAGCAGCTTTAGTAGGCATATTTTCATCACCAGCATAGGTTCTCCAACCTTCACCTAGCATGATGAGGTTTGGATTGAGGGCGCGTGCAGCCTTGTAAGCTTCTTCGATAGAAGCGGCGTCATGGTCTCCCATCATATCGAAGCGGAATCCATCCACTTTGTAGGTATCAACTAGATATTTGATAGAATCAACTAGGAGGCGTTTGGTCATGTGGTGAGTTGTCCCCAAACGTCCACCACCAAAGCTAGTTCGAGGTGTTCCATCGGCATCCATAAAGTGATAGTAGTTTGGTTCCAAATCTTCAAAGATATCGACTTTGGCTGTATGGTTATACACTACGTCCAGGATGGCTCCCATGCCACGTTTGTGGATTTCGTTGATGAGGTTTTTGAATTCTGCGATTCGTTTTTCTGGATTCTTAGGATCGCTTGAGTACATACCAGTCAAGGAGAAGTAGTTTTGAGGGTCATATCCCCAGTTGTAGTTGCTGTTGCTTGAAGCATAGTCAGATAAGCGTTCGTGGTTCTTCAACTCATTGACAAAGTAGTAAGACAAGACTGGAAGGAGCTGGATGTGGGTTACACCCAAATTTTTGAGGTAGTCTAGTTTTTCGATAAAGGCTTCAAAAGTACCAAATGGCTTAGTCAAATCTTTTGCGATGGCAGGATCTGAAGTGAAATCACGCACATGAGCTTCATAGATGACAGCATCTTCGCGCGATTTGAAGTTGCGAATCTTACCATAAGTCAAGTCTTGAGGTCCTAGTTTAGCTGGATCTACAAAGGCAGCTTTAGCCACTTTATGGGCATCGTCAATCTTAGCATCGTCACTATTCCAAGCAGCGAGGGATTTAGCGTAAGGATCGAGTGCAAGAACAGTTTTACCTTGACGCTCGATTTGGTATTGATAATAGTAGCCAGTGAAATCTGTGATGCCTAGTTTGTTTGTGCTATCTAGAGTTTGTTTCCAAGTTCCTCTTTCCCCTTTTTCAAGAGCGACAGTTCCAACTACTTTTTCAGGGTCATTCTTGTCGTAGATAACAACAGAAACCTTATCAGCACTTGGTGACCAGAGAGTTAAATCAACCTGTTTTCCTTCTTCTTTGAGTTCAGCTCCAAGTTTACCATCATAGCTGTAAGTCTCATCTTTCAGGCGCCAGCTTGTTTTGGTAGTGAATTTGTCAGAGTTGTAGCTAACGGTATAAGGATGTTTTGTGTCAGAGAAATCTCCGCTGTAGGTCACTTTCTTACCAGCCTCATCGATTGTAACATCAGTGATAGTTACTTTGTTTCCTAGATGATTAGTGATGTTGGAGTGTTTGAGGATATCTTCTTTTTTAGCACCGACAAGTGTTGAAAAACTACTTTCAATGCTAGAAGTTCTTACGTGTTGAGCTCCTGTCATGCGGATATCGTGCACATAGTAGGGGTTGGTGTAGATGGTTTCGTCATCATCTTTTAGGAAAATTTGGCTATGATTTTTCAAATCTGTGAATTTATAATCTTCTTTACGGATTTTCACATCGTCTCCTTGTTTCTTTCTGTCTAGTAATAAAAATCCAAGATCTTTAGCTGCATCCTTGAGTGGAATATCGATATAGCGACCATATTTGCCTGTAGCCGTAAAGTCTGTTCCGTTAGGCCATTCACCACTACTTGGATTTTTCACATCTCCCCAGTACCAGAGAGATTTCTTGTCATAGTTGCCATCTGTACGGTAGTAGTTGACGCGAATAGTTCCTGCAGGTTGTGGCTCGTAAGAGAAAACCTTGTGATCTTGGTCCAACCAAGCCTCATTCATCTTTGGTGCCAGTTTTTCTACCGATTTATCGCCGGTTAGATTTTTTCCAGCTGTATTATTGATGAGGAAGCTAATTTTTTTGGCTTGTTCTCCCTTTAATTTGACATCTAGGTAGTAGCCGTAGTTATCTTTTTTGGCATCCTTAAAGGACAAGGCTCCGTTAGGCCAGTTTTCAGAAGGTTTTTCAACATCATCCCAAGTCCATAGTCCTTGACTATCCTTGTTTTCTTCAGGAAGTTTTTTGACGTGGATACGGAAGTAATTGTCTTCGATTGGCTCTTCTGCCTTAGTTTCAGTTGCTACTGGACTCGTAGAAGTAGTTGGCTCATTTGAACGATCTTGCCCAGTTTGTGGTGCTGAATCGGCGGGAGTTGCAGCAGGAGTGGTTGCCTCTGTTGCAGGTTTTTCTTCTTTTTTCTCTAGGGAAGCGTTTGCACTGTTAGATGAAGAAAAATCGCTTTCGTTCTTTCCAGCGATGTCTGCTGTATCAGTAAGAGGTTGAGTAATAGTGTTGGTCGCTTCAGCACTAGCTGTTGTGGTTTCGTTGGCTGAGATAGTTGGTGTAGCCATGGCAAGTAAGACAAAGCTTGCGCCGATAAGGACAGAGCCAGTTCCATTTTTGAGGGAACGGATGCTGTAGACCATTTTTTTCTCAGTGTGAGATGGTGTTTTTCTCATAATGATTCTCCAATCAATAAATTTCTATATCAGTATAGCATGTAGTAAAACAATATGCAAGCGTTTTCTTAAAATTAAAACAAAAGAAAAATCGCAACAGGTTTTCTGTTACGACTAAGCTAGTCTTTCTTTGTGAATTTGTGAACCCAAAAGGTGGAGGTGGTGAAATAGTTCTGCAGTAGAAAGATTTCGACTACAAATAATAGGTTTCGGACAATTGGAAACAGGGAAGGTGGTGATAACAATATCGTGCGGAATTTGATTGAGAATTGAGAAAGAAATCGTAGATTCTTCCCAAGAATCAAAGAGATAGAGATTATTGCCGTAGTGAGCAAGGGTGTCGATAAGGTTTTGTGCGTGATGACTATCCAGATGACTAATGACTAAAACACGTATTTTGGGAAGTTTTTGAAGTAATTGGACTAAAATTCGTTGCCCTTGGATAGAAAAGGCATAAACTAGTTCTTGTAGCTTACTTGGGTGATTTTCTAGCCCCATTTCAGTCAGGTAAGATTGGAATTTGTGTTGACTTACTTCAAATAGTTTTGGAAATTCTACTTGATAACTGCTTAAAATTTGGGATTTCTGTCTGTCGAGAGACTGGTTACTGAGTAAATGGAAGAAATCAGATTGGGCAGTGTAGTGGAGGAGCCAAATCAATTCCTCGCGATTTTCAATCTGTAGGTGAAATTCTTTGGCCAGTTCTTCTAGGATTTGGCTTAATAAACGGTAGGATTTTTGGATATGTTGAATATCACCCAGTGCTCCATTGTTAGGATTGTTTGTGCTTTGAAAAGATTTGATTGGGTTTGAAAATAGCTGTTCCAGTGTTTTCTTTGTAGGTTCAAAATGGAGTTTTTTAGCCAGCTTTTTGATATCCTGTTCAAACTGCGGAATTTGCATGAGAGAGCTGTAGTGACTGGTTAAAAGGGGAGTAGGATTTTCAATCAAATGATTCATATTAAACCGCTCTAGATTGATAGCTAGGATATATTTGATTTGCCGTAGACTGCTGAGGGTGAGTGAAACTTGTTGGGCATTCAGAAATAGCTGAATCAAGTGAGTGAGTGATTCTTCAGAAATAGACGGAAAGGGCCAATCAAGAAAACTGTAACTTTGGCTAAAATAGTCTAGATAAAAGGCGCGAATGTTCTCTTCTATTCCCTTCATGACTAAAGGGGAAAGTTGTATGCTGATGCCATAATGTTGCGGGAGTTTAGTATTTAGATGCTGGATGATTTCCTGAACTTGTTCGCAGCCAATCATAAGTTCCTGACTTATTTGGTCAAGTGATTGTCCCTCTTTGAAAAAGAGACGGTTCAAAAAAGAGTAGGCTTCAGATTGTTCAAAGATAGCAATCCTAGGGTCTAAGGAGTTTCGGGCTTCAAACTGCAACTGAATACCTTCTTTTGTTGATTGAATAAGGAGGTTTGGAAATAATTGCTCAAGCTTAAAAATGTGTTCTTGCAATTCTTCTGTTGAAAAATTTAGCTTTTCAGCCAAGACTGGGAGCTCTATCCAATCATGGTGTTTGGTTAATTCTTCCAGTAACACTAGCAGATTTTGTTCTGTTTCAGAAAGCAAAATATTCATAATGGGCCTCCATATATATTTATACATATATATTAAAAGAAAAGCTTGGTAAAGTCAAGAAAAACAACCTATTATAAAATAGCAAAACAGAGATTTATTATATTTTTTATAAAATAGGTATAGGAAAAGATTTTGTCAAAAAATCGTCAATCCCCTTGAAAAATCTAGCTAAATAGGGTATAATGTGAGTAATCATTTGTCGTAGGTTTTGTCTGAAATATTGTCCAGACAAGGCTCACAGCAGTTAAATCTTCTGAAAAAGTCAGATTTAGCTGCTCTTTTTGTGCTTTTTTTCAGGATTTCGAGCATTTGTAACAAAGACTTAAAGATTCTGAAAAATTATCAAAGGGACACGGTGATAGGGGTTTTACAACCATATGACGATTAGAAAAGTCTGATTGATAGGCTTGGAACTTATTTATAAAGGAGAATCATCTTGGCAGGACATGACGTTCAATACGGGAAACATCGTACCCGTCGTAGTTTTTCAAGAATCAAAGAAGTTCTTGACTTACCAAATTTGATTGAAATTCAAACTGACTCATTCAAAGCTTTCCTAGACCATGGTCTGAAGGAAGTGTTTGAAGATGTATTGCCAATTTCAAACTTCACAGACACAATGGAGTTGGAATTTGTTGGATATGAAATCAAGGAACCAAAATACACGCTAGAAGAAGCTCGTATCCACGATGCTAGCTACTCAGCACCAATTTTTGTAACCTTCCGCTTGATTAATAAAGAAACAGGCGAAATCAAGACCCAAGAAGTTTTCTTTGGTGATTTCCCAATTATGACAGAAATGGGGACCTTCATCATTAATGGTGGTGAACGTATCATTGTATCTCAGTTGGTCCGCTCACCAGGTGTTTACTTTAACGATAAAGTTGATAAAAACGGTAAAGTGGGTTACGGTTCAACTGTTATCCCTAACCGTGGAGCTTGGTTGGAACTTGAAAGCGACTCAAAAGACATCGCCTACACTCGTATCGACCGTACTCGTAAGATTCCATTTACAACCTTGGTTCGTGCGCTTGGTTTTTCAGGAGATGATGAAATCTTTGATATCTTTGGTGACAGCGAATTGGTTCGCAACACTGTTGAAAAAGATATCCACAAGAACCCAATGGACTCTCGTACAGACGAAGCTTTGAAAGAAATTTACGAACGCCTTCGTCCAGGTGAGCCTAAGACTGCTGAAAGCTCACGTAGCTTGCTTGTGGCTCGTTTCTTTGACCCACGTCGTTACGACCTAGCAGCAGTTGGTCGTTACAAAATTAATAAAAAACTCAATGTAAAAACACGCTTGCTTAACCAAACCATTGCTGAGCCATTGGTAGATCCTGAAACAGGAGAAATCTTGGTAGAAGCTGGTACAATCATGACTCGTAGTGTGATTGAAAGCATTGAAAGTCATTTGGATGGCGACTTGAACAAGATTGTTTACATTCCAAATGATGCAGCCGTTGTGACTGAGCCAGTTGTTCTTCAAAAATTCAAGGTTGTTGCACCAACTGATCCAGACCGCGTCGTAACTATCATCGGTAATGCTAATCCAGATGACAAGGTTCGTATCGTCACTCCTGCAGATATCCTTGCTGAGATGAGCTACTTCCTCAACTTGGCTGAAGGACTTGGCCGTGTAGATGATATCGACCATCTTGGAAACCGTCGTATCCGTGCGGTTGGTGAATTGCTTGCCAACCAAGTACGCCTTGGACTTTCTCGTATGGAACGTAATGTCCGTGAACGTATGTCTGTTCAGGACAACGAAGTCTTGACACCACAACAAATTATCAATATCCGTCCTGTAACAGCTGCGGTGAAAGAATTCTTTGGTTCATCACAGTTGTCACAGTTCATGGACCAACACAATCCACTTTCTGAGTTGTCTCACAAACGCCGTTTGTCAGCCTTAGGACCTGGTGGTTTGACTCGTGACCGTGCTGGATATGAAGTCCGTGACGTGCACTACACTCACTACGGCCGTATGTGTCCAATCGAGACACCTGAAGGACCTAACATCGGTTTGATCAATAACTTGTCATCTTATGGACACCTGAATAAGTATGGTTTTGTTCAAACACCATACCGTAAAGTTGACCGTGAAACAGGTGTTGTTACGAACGAAATTGTTTGGTTGACAGCCGATGAAGAAGATGAATATACTGTAGCTCAGGCTAATTCTCGTCTGAATGAAGATGGAACATTTGCTGAAAAAGTTGTCATGGGACGTCACCAAGGGGTCAACCAAGAGTATCCAGCTAATGTTGTTGACTATATGGACGTATCCCCAAAACAGGTAGTTGCCGTTGCGACAGCATGTATTCCTTTCTTGGAAAACGATGACTCCAACCGTGCCCTCATGGGAGCCAATATGCAACGTCAGGCTGTGCCATTGATCAATCCTCAAGCACCTTACGTTGGTACTGGTATGGAATACCAAGCGGCCCACGACTCTGGAGCTGCTGTGATTGCTCAGTATGACGGTAAGGTTACCTATGCAGATGCTGACAAGGTAGAAGTTCGTCGTGAAGATGGTTCATTGGACGTTTACCACATCCAAAAATTCCGTCGTTCAAACTCAGGTACTGCTTACAACCAACGCACGCTTGTTAAAGTTGGCGATGTCGTTGAAAAAGGCGATTTCATTGCTGACGGACCTTCTATGGAAAATGGAGAAATGGCGCTTGGACAAAACCCAATCGTTGCCTACATGACTTGGGAAGGTTACAACTTCGAGGATGCCGTTATCATGAGCGAACGCTTGGTGAAAGACGATGTCTACACATCTGTCCACCTTGAAGAATACGAATCAGAAACACGCGATACAAAGCTTGGGCCTGAAGAAATCACTCGTGAAATTCCAAACGTTGGTGAAGATGCCCTTAAAGACCTTGACGAAATGGGTATTATCCGTATCGGTGCTGAAGTTAAAGAAGGCGATATCCTTGTAGGTAAAGTAACGCCTAAGGGTGAGAAAGACCTTTCAGCTGAAGAACGACTCTTGCACGCTATCTTCGGAGATAAATCTCGTGAAGTACGTGACACTTCTCTTCGTGTACCACACGGTGCCGATGGTGTCGTTCGTGATGTTAAGATCTTTACACGTGCAAATGGAGATGAGTTGCAATCAGGTGTTAACATGTTGGTTCGCGTTTACATCGCTCAAAAACGTAAGATTAAGGTCGGAGATAAGATGGCCGGACGTCACGGAAACAAAGGGGTTGTCTCTCGTATCGTTCCTGTAGAAGACATGCCTTACCTCCCAGATGGAACTCCAGTCGATATCATGTTGAACCCACTTGGGGTGCCATCACGTATGAATATCGGTCAGGTTATGGAGCTTCACCTTGGTATGGCTGCTCGTACTCTTGGTATTCACATCGCAACACCAGTCTTTGACGGAGCAAGTTCTGAAGACCTTTGGTCAACTGTTAAAGAAGCTGGTATGGATAGCGATGCCAAAACAATCCTTTACGATGGACGTACTGGGGAACCGTTTGATAACCGTGTTTCTGTCGGTGTCATGTACATGATCAAACTCCACCACATGGTTGACGATAAATTGCACGCGCGTTCAGTCGGACCATACTCAACCGTTACCCAACAACCACTCGGAGGTAAAGCTCAGTTTGGTGGACAACGTTTCGGTGAGATGGAGGTTTGGGCTCTTGAAGCCTACGGTGCCTCAAATGTCCTTCAAGAAATCTTGACTTACAAGTCTGACGATATCAACGGACGTTTGAAAGCTTATGAAGCCATTACAAAAGGAAAACCAATTCCAAAACCAGGTGTTCCAGAATCCTTCCGAGTTCTTGTCAAAGAATTGCAATCTCTTGGTCTTGACATGCGTGTCCTAGACGAAGATGACCAAGAAGTGGAACTTCGCGACTTGGATGAAGGAATGGACGAAGATGTCATCCACGTAGATGACCTTGAAAAAGCCCGCGAAAAAGCAGCACAAGAGGCTAAAGCAGCCTTTGAAGCTGAAGAAGCTGAGAAAGCAACAAAAGCGGAAGCAACAGAAGAAGCTGCTGAATAAGAATAAGCAGTTCACTTAGAATAGAAAGGGAAGAAATAGTGGTTGATGTAAATCGTTTTAAAAGTATGCAAATCACCCTAGCTTCTCCAAGTAAAGTCCGTTCATGGTCTTATGGAGAAGTCAAAAAACCTGAAACAATCAATTACCGTACCTTGAAACCAGAACGTGAAGGTCTCTTTGATGAAGTTATCTTTGGTCCTACAAAAGACTGGGAATGTGCTTGTGGTAAGTACAAACGCATTCGTTACAGAGGGATTGTTTGTGACCGCTGTGGGGTTGAAGTAACGCGTACGAAAGTTCGTCGTGAGCGTATGGGGCATATCGAGTTGAAAGCTCCTGTATCTCACATCTGGTACTTCAAGGGGATTCCAAGCCGTATGGGCTTGACCCTTGATATGAGCCCTCGTGCCCTTGAGGAAGTGATCTACTTTGCGGCTTATGTGGTGATTGATCCTAAGGATACACCACTTGAGCACAAGTCTATCATGACAGAGCGCGAATACCGTGAGCGCTTGCGTGAATATGGTTATGGATCATTCGTTGCCAAGATGGGTGCCGAAGCTATCCAAGACCTTTTAAAACAAGTAGATCTTGAAAAAGAAATTGCTGAACTCAAAGAAGAGTTGAAAACAGCGACTGGACAAAAACGTGTCAAAGCAATCCGTCGTTTGGATGTTTTGGATGCCTTTTACAAGTCTGGAAACAAACCTGAATGGATGATTCTCAACATCCTTCCGGTTATTCCACCAGATCTTCGTCCAATGTTGCAGTTGGATGGTGGCCGTTTTGCCTCATCTGACTTGAATGACCTTTACCGCCGTGTTATCAACCGTAACAACCGTTTGGCTCGTTTGCTTGAGTTGAATGCACCAGGTATCATCGTTCAAAATGAGAAGCGTATGCTTCAAGAAGCGGTTGACGCTTTGATTGACAATGGTCGTCGTGGTCGTCCGATCACAGGACCAGGTAGCCGTCCACTGAAATCTTTGAGCCACATGCTTAAAGGTAAACAAGGACGCTTCCGTCAAAACTTGCTCGGTAAACGTGTTGACTTCTCAGGACGTTCCGTTATCGCCGTTGGTCCAACGCTTAAGATGTACCAATGTGGTGTGCCACGTGAAATGGCGATTGAGCTCTTTAAACCATTCGTTATGCGTGAAATCGTTGCCCGTGATATCGTACAAAACGTCAAAGCAGCTAAACGCTTGGTGGAACGTGGAGATGAGCGTATCTGGGATATCCTTGAAGAAGTGATTAAAGAACATCCAGTACTTTTGAACCGCGCACCGACCCTTCACCGTTTGGGTATCCAAGCCTTCGAGCCAGTCTTGATTGATGGTAAGGCCCTTCGCTTGCACCCGCTTGTCTGTGAAGCCTATAATGCCGACTTTGACGGGGACCAAATGGCCATCCACGTACCGCTTTCAGAAGAAGCCCAAGCAGAAGCTCGTATCTTGATGCTCGCTGCTGAGCACATTTTGAACCCGAAAGATGGTAAACCAGTTGTTACTCCATCTCAGGACATGGTTTTGGGTAACTACTACTTGACTATGGAAGAAGCTGGTCGTGAAGGTGAAGGAATGGTCTTCAAAGACCGTGACGAAGCGGTTATGGCTTACCGTAATGGTTATGTTCACCTTCACTCACGTGTTGGTATCGCAACAGACAGCCTCAACAAGCCTTGGACAGAAGAGCAAAAACATAAGGTCTTGCTTACAACAGTTGGTAAAATCCTCTTCAACGATATCATGCCAGAGGGTCTACCATACTTGCAAGAACCAAACAATGCCAACTTGACAGAAGGCGTTCCAGCTAAATACTTCTTGCCACTTGGTGGAGATATCAAGGAAGCAATCAGCAATCTTGAACTCAACCCTCCATTCAAGAAGAAAAACCTTGGAAATATCATCGCTGAAATCTTCAAACGTTTCCGTACGACAGAAACTTCTGCCCTACTTGACCGTATGAAGAACCTCGGTTACCACCACTCAACTCTTGCAGGATTGACAGTGGGTATTGCCGATATCCCAGTCGTTGATGACAAGGCTGAAATCATTGAAGAATCACATAAACGTGTAGAACAAATTACTAATACTAAACAATTCCGTCGTGGTATGATCACAGACGACGAGCGTTACAATGCCGTTACAGCTGAATGGCGTGCTGCCCGTGAAAAATTAGAGAAACGCTTGATTGCCAACCAAGATCCGAAGAACCCAATCGTTATGATGATGGACTCTGGAGCCCGTGGTAACATCTCAAACTTCTCACAGCTTGCCGGTATGCGTGGTCTGATGGCGGCTCCGAACGGACGTATCATGGAATTGCCAATCCTTTCAAACTTCCGCGAAGGTTTGTCGGTATTGGAAATGTTCTTCTCAACTCACGGTGCCCGTAAAGGTATGACTGATACGGCCCTTAAGACAGCCGACTCAGGTTACTTGACTCGTCGTTTGGTTGACGTTGCCCAAGACGTTATCATCCGTGAGGATGACTGTGGAACAGACCGTGGTCTCTTGATCCGTTCTATCGCAGAAGGAAAAGAGATGATTGAGTCTCTCGAAGAGCGTCTCAATGGTCGTTACACTAAGAAAACTGTTAAACATCCAGAAACTGGTGCAGTTATTATCGGTCCAAATGAGTTGATTACAGAAGACAAGGCGCGTGAAATTGTTAATGCTGGTGTGGAAGAAGTGACTATCCGCTCTGTATTTACATGTAACACTCGTCACGGAGTCTGCCGTCACTGTTATGGTATCAACTTGGCGACTGGTGATGCGGTTGAAGTTGGTGAAGCAGTTGGTACAATCGCTGCCCAATCTATCGGGGAACCTGGTACACAGCTTACAATGCGTACCTTCCACACGGGTGGGGTTGCCTCAAATACCGATATCACTCAGGGTCTTCCTCGTGTCCAAGAAATCTTTGAAGCCCGCAATCCTAAAGGGGAAGCGGTTATCACAGAGGTTAAAGGACAAGTTACCGCTATCGAAGAAGACGCTTCAACTCGTACTAAGAAAGTCTTTGTTAAGGGTGAAACTGGCGAAGGTGAATACGTCGTTCCATTTACAGCTCGTATGCGTGTCGAAGTTGGGGACCAAGTAGCGCGTGGTGCTGCTCTGACAGAAGGTTCTATCCAACCGAAACGTCTCCTTGCAGTTCGCGATGTCTTGTCAGTTGAAACTTATCTTCTTGGTGAAGTACAAAAAGTTTACCGTAGCCAAGGGGTAGAAATCGGTGACAAACACATCGAGGTAATGGTTCGTCAAATGATCCGTAAAGTCCGTGTCATGGATCCAGGTGACACAGATCTTCTCATGGGTACCCTCATGGATATCAATGACTTTACAGATGCCAACAAAGATGTCCTTATCGCAGGTGGAGTTCCAGCGACAGGTCGCCCAGTTCTTATGGGAATTACCAAAGCCTCACTTGAAACCAACAGTTTCTTGTCAGCGGCTTCCTTCCAGGAAACAACTCGTGTCCTTACTGACGCAGCTATCCGCGGTAAGAAAGACCATCTCCTTGGACTTAAAGAAAATGTTATCATCGGTAAGATCATCCCAGCAGGTACTGGTATGGCCCGTTATCGTAACCTTGAACCACATGCTATCAACGAAGAAGAATACCTTAACCCTCCAGTAGAGGAAGAAGGAAACGAAGAAACAACAGAAGTAGTTGTGGATACTGCCGTTGAAACTGTGGAAGAAACAGTAGAATAAAAGAGATGAGAGAGCCTTAGGGTTCTCTTTCTCTTTTCTGAAAACTTTCTCCATTTTTCCATGAAATGTGGTAAAATAAAAGAAAGAAGCTGACAAAGGAGACGGGTATGGAACAAACATTTTTTATCATTAAACCAGACGGTGTAAAAAGAGGGTTAGTGGGTGAAGTGTTGAAACGCATTGAACAACGTGGATTGACAATCGAAAAATTGGAGTTGCGTACAAAGATTTCAGAAGAGCTGATTGACCAGCACTATCAGGACTTGGTTGGTCAAAATTTTTACCCACCGATTCGTGAATTCATGACTTCAGGCCCAGTTCTTGTGGGTGTCATTTCAGGTCCCAAAGTAATCGAAACTTGGCGGACTATGATGGGTGCGACTCGTCCAGAAGAAGCTTTACCAGGAACGATTCGAGGTGATTTTGCAAAAGCGGCTGGTGAAAACCAAGCTATTCAAAATGTTGTACATGGTTCAGATTCAGAAGAGTCAGCTAAGCGAGAAATTGCTCTTTGGTTTTAAGAGTTGATTGACCAAAGAGATTGGTTAAAAGCTCATTTGAATAGAAAGTATAGTCAATTATTTTAAGATATGACGTATAATATCAAATTTTTAGTCTTTGATATTGTGCGTTTTTTTGATTTCAAGTTTAGCCTTTCGTGTTTGTTTGGCGTCTAAAAGAGACATTTGAGAAGATTGGAAACAGTTCTCTCTTTTCTCCGAGTATAATGATTGGTAGGAGGGGAGAGAAAAGATGAAATCAATGAGAATCTTATTTTTGTTAGCTTTAATTCAAATCAGTTTGAGTAGCTGTTTCCTATGGAAGGAATGTATCTTGTTCTTTAAACAAAGTACAGCTTTTTTCATCGGAAGTATGGTCTTCGTTTCAGGAATCTGTGCTGGAGTAAATTATCTTTATACCCGTAAGCAAGAAGTCCATAGTGTCCTAGCCAGTAAGCAGTCAGTGAAGCTTTTTTACAGTATGTTACTCTTAATTAATTTGTTAGGAGCTGTTCTTGTCCTGTCAGATAACTTGTTCATCAAAAATACGCTGCAGCAAGAATTAGTTGACTTTTTATTGCCATCCTTTTTCTTTCTATTTGGGCTAGATTTGTTGATTTTTTTACCCTTGAAAAAATACATGCGCGATTTGCTTGTTATGCTAGATAGAAAAAAGACAGTGTTGGTGACTATTTTAGCAACACTTCTCTTCTTAAGAAATCCAATGACCATTGTCTCTCTTCTGATTTATATTGGACTGGGTTTGTTTTTTGCAGCCTATCTTGTCCCAAATTCGGTTAAGAAGGAAGTTTCCTTTTATGGTCATATTTTCCGAGATCTTGTATTGGTCATTGCTACGCTCATTTTCTTTTAGAGAAAGCTTGTTTTTATGGGTGTTATGATGGTAATGCTCTTCGAAAATCTCTTCAAACTACGTCAGCGTCGCCTTGCCGTAGGTATATGATATTGACTCTGTCAGTTCTATCCACAACCTCAAAATAGTGTTTTGAGCAGCCTGCGGCTAGCTTCCTAGTTTGCTCTTTGATTTTCATTGAGTATAAGTTTAGCAGGAAAATAGACACAAAAGAAAAGTTTTTGGTATAATAAGAATATGTACACAAAAAATGAAGAAGAGCTGCAAGCCTTAGGGGAGCGTTTGGGTCATCTATTAGAAAAGAATGATGTTTTAATTCTGACTGGAGAACTGGGCGCAGGTAAAACGACTTTCACAAAAGGTCTTGCTAAAGGGTTACAGATTACTCAGATGATTAAGAGTCCAACCTACACTATCGTAAGAGAGTATGAAGGTCGTCTTCCACTTTATCACCTAGATGTTTATCGTATTGAGGGGGATGCTGATTCTATCGACTTGGATGAGTTTCTCTTTGGTGGTGGAGTGACTGTCATTGAGTGGGGCCATCTTTTAGGTGATGCCTTACCAGATACTTATTTAGAATTGGAAATTCTAAAAGAAGAAGACGGTCGCAGATTACATTTCCAAGCAAAGGGTTTGCGCGCAGAAAAACTCTTAGAGGAGCTTCAACATGGAGTATGAATTGCTCATTAGGGAAGCAGAGCCTAATGATGCGGCTGAATTAGTGGCCTTTTTAAATCGTGTAAGTTTGGAGACAGATTTTACCAGTCTGGACGGGGAAGGTATTCTATTGACAGACACTGAGATGGAGTTGTTTTTGGATAAACAGGCTCACTCAGAAAATCAAATCACTTTACTTGCCTTACTGAATGATAAAATTGCTGGCCTTGTAAATATCACAGCTGATCAACGTAAGAGAGTTCGTCATATTGGAGACCTTTTTATTGTGATTGGTAAGAAATATTGGAATAATGGTTTGGGAAGTTTGTTGCTAGAAGAAGCGATAGAGTGGGCACAAGCAAGTGGCATTCTGTGTCGTCTCCAACTGACTGTCCAAACTCGTAATCAAGCAGCAGTTCATCTTTATCAAAAGCATGGCTTTGTAATTGAAGGTCGCCAAGAGCGTGGAGCATATATAGAAGAAGGGAAATTTATCGATGTTTACTTGATGGGTAAACTGATAGATTAGTAGAAATATGGTTAAAAAAATTATTGGAATGGTGCTAGCTTTTCTAGCTGTGACAGTTTTGGGTGTCGGTGTTTTTGCTTATACTATTTATCAGCAAGGTACAGAGACTTTGACAAAAACCTATAAAAAAATCGGAGAAGAAACTAAGGTTATCGAAGCAACTGAACCTTTGACCATTCTGTTAATGGGGGTTGATACTGGGAACGTAGAGCGTACAGATCAATGGGCTGGAAATAGTGACAGTATGATTTTGCTGACCGTCAATCCTCACACAAAGAAAACGACGATGATGAGTTTGGAACGTGATATCCTGACTAAAATTCAACATAAAGATGGTAGTATTGAAGAAGCGAAGCTAAACGCTGCCTATGCTGGTGGTGGTGCAGAACTTGCGATAGAAACAATTCAAAAGATGATGAATATCCATATCGATCGCTACATTATGGTTAATATGCAAGGATTGCAACAATTAGTCGATGCAGTGGGAGGTATTACGGTCAATAATACACTAGGTTTCCCAATCTCTATCAGTGACCAAGAAGAATTTAACACCATTTCTATCGGTGTTGGAGAGCAGACAATAAATGGAGAAGAAGCGCTTGTTTATTCACGCATGCGTTATCAAGACCCAGAAGGAGACTACGGACGTCAGAAGCGTCAGCGTGAAGTCATTCAAAAAGTTGTTGAAAAAGTTCTTAGTTTAAATAGTATCAGTCACTATCAGTCTATCTTAAAAGCCCTAAGTACTAATATGCAGACTAATATCGATTTATCTGCAAAAAGTATTCCAAGCTTGTTGGGCTACAAAGATTCATTTAAAATCATTGAAACACAACAGTTGAAGGGTGAAGGGGAGATGCTACAAGGCGTTTCTTATCAAATTGTTACGAGAAACCACATGTTGGAAATGCAGAATCTTTTGAGACGTTCTTTGGGACAAGAAGAAGTCACTCAGCTTGAAACAAATGTTGTCTTATTTGAAGATTTATTTGGACGAACACCCGTTGGTGACGAAGACAATTAACTTTCTTACTATAAATAAAATAAAAAAATCAATCGTGGGAAATTTCCTGCGATTTTTTCAAAAAATACGAATAGATAGGTAGGAGGAAACATGAAAGCAGAAATCATTGCTGTTGGAACAGAGATTTTGACAGGACAGATTGTCAACACTAATGCCCAGTTTTTATCGGAGAAATTAGCAGAGATTGGGGTAGATGTATATTTTCAGACGGCTGTAGGAGACAATGAAGCCCGTCTCTTATCCCTGCTTGAGATTGCCAGTCAACGTAGCAGTCTGGTGATTTTGACAGGTGGTTTAGGGCCAACTGAGGACGATTTGACCAAACAAACTCTGGCTAAATTTTTAGGGAAAGAATTAGTCTTTGACCCTCAGGCGCAGGAGAAGTTGGATGTCTTTTTTGCTCAGAGACCAGACTATGCCCGAACATCGAATAACGAAAGACAAGCTCAACTTGTAGAAGGAGCGACTCCGATGCCCAACGAAACAGGACTGGCTGTGGGGGGGATGTTAGAGGCCGAAGGAGTGACTTACGTCGTCCTTCCAGGTCCACCAAGTGAATTGAAACCCATGGTCTTAAACCAACTTCTACCTAAGTTGATGACAGGGAGTAAGTTGTATTCCCGAGTTCTTCGTTTTTTTGGAATTGGCGAAAGTCAGTTGGTGACCATTTTGGCTGATTTAATTGATAATCAAACCGATCCGACCTTGGCACCCTATGCCAAGACAGGAGAGGTAACACTGCGCTTGTCAACAAAGGTTAGCAGTCAAGAAGAGGCGAATCAAGCGCTGGATATCTTAGAAAACCAAATCTTGGATTATCAGACCTTTGAAGGAATTTGTTTACGAGAACTTTGCTATGGTTATGGGGAAGAAACTAGTTTAGCCAGCATTGTGGTAGAAGAACTGAAAAGGCAAGGGAAAACCATCACGGCTGCAGAGAGTTTGACGGCAGGGCTTTTCCAAGCCAGCGTAGCTGATTTTTCGGGTGCTTCAAGTATATTTAAGGGTGGTTTTGTAACCTATAGCCTGGAGGAAAAATCAAAAATGTTGGATATTCCTGTCAAGGATTTGGAAGAACATGGTGTAGTGTCTGAATTTACAGCTCAGAAGATGGCTGAGCAGGCGCGAATCAAGACCCAGTCAGATTTTGGCATTAGTTTGACTGGAGTGGCAGGACCAGATAGCCTCGAAGGAAACCCAGCTGGAACAGTCTTCGTAGGCTTGGCACAGGAGCATGGAACTAAGGTCATCAAGGTGAATATTGGAGGCAGAAGTCGAGCAGATGTACGTCACATTGCGGTTATGCATGCCTTTAACCTAGTTCGCAAGGCTTTATTAAGTCACTAACTTTTGATATAATAGTAGATAGGTCTGAGGACCATTAGAATGTAGGAGAATAGAATGGCGAAAAAACCAAAAAAATTAGAAGAAATTTCAAAAAAATTTGGGGCAGAACGTGAAAAGGCCTTGAATGACGCTCTCAAATTGATTGAGAAAGACTTTGGTAAAGGTTCAATCATGCGTTTGGGTGAACGTGCGGAGCAAAAGGTGCAAGTGATGAGCTCAGGTTCTTTGGCTCTTGACATTGCCCTTGGTTCAGGTGGTTATCCTAAGGGACGTATCATTGAAATCTATGGGCCAGAGTCATCTGGTAAGACAACAGTTGCCCTTCATGCAGTTGCACAAGCGCAAAAAGAAGGTGGTATTGCAGCCTTTATCGATGCGGAACATGCCCTCGATCCAGCTTATGCTGCGGCCCTTGGTGTCAATATTGACGAATTGCTCTTGTCACAACCAGACTCAGGAGAGCAAGGTCTTGAGATTGCAGGAAAATTGATTGACTCAGGTGCTGTAGATCTTGTCGTAGTCGACTCAGTTGCTGCCCTTGTACCTCGTGCGGAAATTGATGGAGATATCGGTGATAGCCACGTTGGTTTGCAGGCTCGTATGATGAGCCAGGCCATGCGTAAACTTGGTGCTTCTATTAATAAAACTAAAACAATTGCCATCTTTATCAACCAATTGCGTGAAAAAGTTGGGGTCATGTTTGGAAATCCAGAAACAACTCCTGGTGGACGTGCTCTGAAATTCTACGCATCAGTGCGTCTGGATGTTCGTGGAAGCACACAAATCAAGGGAACTGGTGACCAAAAAGATACCAATGTCGGTAAAGAAACCAAGATTAAGGTCGTGAAAAACAAGGTGGCTCCACCATTTAAGGAAGCCTTCGTTGAAATCATGTACGGAGAAGGGATTTCTAAGACTGGTGAGCTCTTGAAAATCGCAAGCGATTTGGATATCATCAAAAAAGCAGGAGCTTGGTACTCTTACAAGGATGAGAAAATCGGGCAAGGTTCTGAAAATGCTAAGAAATACTTGGCAGATCACCCAGAAGTCTTTGATGAAATCGACCATCAAGTCCGTGTTCAATTTGGTTTGATTGATGGAGAAGAAGCTACTGAAAGCAAAAAAGATGAAGTAGTTCAAGCAGATTCAGTGAATGAAGAAGTAACCCTTGACCTAGGAGATGAGCTTGAAATCGAAATTGAAGAATAATACTCTTCGAAAATCAAATCCAAACCACGTCAGCTTCGCCTTGCCGTACTCAAGTACTGTCTGTGGCTAGCTTCCTAGTTTGCTTTTTGATTTTCATTGAGTATAAGCTGTCAAAGTAGTGGAGGAATCCACTGCTTTTTCGATTCTTTGTTCAATATTTCAGATTGCCTATAGTTTGCTGTTTCTTGTCGCTCCTCTAGAAAGCTGATATAATAGCCTTATGAATAAAAAACGAACAGTGGACCTGATACATGGTCCTATTCTTCCCTCGCTTGTGAGTTTTGCCTTCCCAATCTTACTGTCAAATATTTTTCAACAGCTCTATAATACTGCTGATGTCTTGATTGTTGGGCGTTTTCTTGGTCAAGATTCCTTGGCTGCAGTAGGGGCGACAACAGCAATCTTTGACCTGATTGTAGGTTTTACTCTTGGTGTTGGCAATGGGATGGGGATTGTCATTGCCCGTTATTATGGGGCTCGAAATTTCACTAAAATAAAGGAAGCAGTAGCAGCCACCTGGATTTTAGGTGCTCTTTTGAGTATTGTAGTTATGCTGCTGGGCTTTCTTGGTTTGTATCCTCTTTTACAGTACTTGGATACCCCTACAGAAATCCTTCCTCAATCTTATCAATATATTTCTATGATTGTGACTTGTGTTGGTGTCAGCTTTGCTTATAATCTTTTTGCAGGCTTGTTGCGGTCTATTGGGGACAGTCTAGCTGCCCTTGGATTTTTGATTTTTTCTGCCTTGGTCAATGTGGTTTTGGATTTGTATTTTATTACGCAATTGCATCTGGGAGTTCAATCCGCGGGACTTGCTACCATTATTTCGCAAGGCTTATCAGCGGTTCTCTGTTTTTACTATATTCGCAAGAGTGTTCCAGAACTTCTACCTCAGCTGAAACATTTTAAATGGGACAAGGCCTTGTACGCGGATCTCTTGGAGCAAGGTTTGGCTATGGGCTTGATGAGTTCGATTGTATCTATCGGCAGTGTGATTTTACAGTCTTCTGTTAATACCTTTGGTGCAGTGATTATTAGTGCTCAAACAGCTGCGCGACGCATTATGGCCTTCGCCCTTCTTCCTATGACCGCTATCTCTGCTTCTATGACGACCTTTGCTTCTCAGAATCTTGGGGCTAAGCGACCAGACCGCATTGTTCAAGGTCTTCGAATCGGCAGTCGTCTAAGTATGTCCTGGGCAGTTTTTGTTTGTATCTTCCTCTTTTTTGCCAGTCCAGCCTTGGTTTCCTTCTTGGCTAGTTCGACGGATGGTTACTTGATAGAAAATGGAAGTCTCTACCTGCAAATCAGCTCAGCTTTTTATCCTATTTTGAGTCTCTTGTTGATTTATCGCAACTGCTTGCAGGGCTTGGGGCAAAAAGTCCTTCCTCTGGTTTCTAGCTTTATTGAACTAATCGGAAAAATCGCTTTTGTGGTCTTGATTATTCCTTGGGCGGGCTATAAGGGAGTTATCCTTTGCGAACCCCTAATCTGGGTTGCCATGACCATTCAGCTGTACTTCTCACTGTTTCGTCACCCCTTGATAAAAGAAGGCAAGGCAATCTTGGTAACCAAAGTGCAATCCTAGTTGGATTTACTGAATAAAATCTATTTCCTCTAGTGAAAATCGAAAAAACTTGTGTTATAATAAGAAGGATTAAAATGTGAAAAAAGGAGATTCCTAATGGGACGTAAATGGGCCAATATCGTAGCCAAGAAAACGGCTAAAGATGGAGCTAACTCTAAAGTATATGCAAAATTTGGTGTAGAAATCTATGTAGCAGCTAAAAAAGGTGATCCAGATCCAGAATCAAACTCAGCTTTGAAATTCGTTATCGACCGTGCTAAACAAGCCCAAGTGCCAAAACACGTTATCGATAAAGCAATTGATAAAGCAAAAGGAAACACAGACGAAACCTTTACAGAAGGACGTTACGAAGGTTTTGGACCAAATGGTTCTATGCTGATTGTTGATACTTTGACTTCAAACGTTAACCGTACAGCGGCCAATGTCCGTGCAGCTTTTGGTAAAAATGGCGGAAACATGGGCGCTTCAGGTTCGGTTTCTTACCTCTTCGACAACAAGGGTGTTATCGTATTTGCTGGCGAAGATGCAGATGCAGTCTTTGAGCAATTGCTCGAAGCAGATGTGGATGTGGACGATGTAGAAGCAGAAGAAGGCACAATCACGGTTTACACAGCGCCAACTGACCTTCATAAGGCTATCGTTGCCCTCCGTGAGTCAGGTGTCGAAGAATTCCAAGTTACTGAATTGGAAATGATTCCTCAGTCAGAAGTGGAATTGTCAGGCGATGACCTTGAAACCTTTGAAAAACTTTACAGTGTCCTTGAAGACGACGAAGACGTACAAAAAATCTACACAAACGTAGACGGCTTCTAATTTAACCTAGAGAATATGATCCTAAGTGAAAAAATCACTTGGGATTTTTTGAATCAAGAAAATAGTTCTCTAGGAAACTTTTTCTTGACATCTCTTTTCAAAATGGTAAAATAGTTCTCATGGAAACTTGTTTAGTTCCTAGGAGAACTAAATGTGATAGTTAGAAAGGAGTTAGTATGGATAAACCGATGTTAGTCTTTAAGCGTTTTGGTCATCAGATTCACCTGATGGTGCAAAAGGAAGCCAAACGTTGTGGTATTGAATTTATGGGTGGGCCTCAAGGTCAGGTTGTGCGTTTTTTGGATAATCGTGAGAAAAACCAAGACTTGGTCTTGATTAAAGATATCGAGCAGGAACTCAATATTACCAAGTCTGTTGCTAGTAATCTGGTCAAACGTATGGTGCAAAATGGTTTGGTGGAATTGGAGGCGAGTCCTAGCGATAAGCGGGCAAAATTTGTTCGTTTGACGGATAAATCACGTTCTCAGATGCAAGAGGTTAAGGCTTTTTTTGAACGAATAGACAAGCAGTTGATGGAAGACATTGATGAAGATGAATTACTGATTTTTGAGAAAGTTCTCGGTCAACTACAGGAAAATATCAAGGGAATAGGAGGAGAGAATGAAGAAATTAGCCAAACGAATTAGTGGAAAAGAATGGGGGATGATTTTACTAGCCATTCTCTTTACTTGCTTTTCGGTCTATCTAGAGATAGAAGTGCCAACTTATATCTCTAAAATCACGGATTTGCTTGGAACTCAGGGAACCAACTTGGATGAGTTATGGCAGCCAGCAGGTATGATGGTGGGAATGTCCTTTCTGACCTTCTTGTCCGCAGTTGCAGTTGGATTTTTTGCGTCCAGAGTGGCTGCCTCTTATACTAGTAGGCTGAGAAGTGATATTTTTAACCGAGTTTTAGACTACTCACAGACAGAGATTAAGAAATTCTCTATTCCCAGTCTCCTAACTCGTACCACCAATGATATTACTCAGGTTCAGATGTTGATTACCATGGGCTTGCAAGTGGTTACGCGTGGTCCGATTATGGCTATCTGGGCTATTGGGAAGATTTTAGGTCATTCAGAATACTGGCTCTGGGCCGTACTTGTGGCAGTGATTGTCAATGTCTTGATGACGACTGTTTTGATGACGCTAGCCTTTCCAAAACAGTCCTTGATTCAAAGTCTGACTGATAAATTGAACAGTATTACTCGTGAAAGTTTAACAGGTATTCGTGTTGTTCGTGCCTACAATGCAGAGGATTACCAAAATGAAAAATTTGCAGCAGCAAATGATGAATTGACACGCTTGAATTTGTTTGTCAACCGTCTTATGGCTATTTTGAACCCTATCATGATGGGGATTTCAAGTGGTTTGAGTGTGGCGATTTACTGGATTGGGGCCTATGTGATTAACGACGCTGCTCCGATAGTGCGTCTGCCTCTCTTTAGTGACATGATTGTTTTCATGTCTTATGCCATGCAGGTTGTCATGGGCTTCCTTCTCATGGGAGCACTCTTCATCGTTCTTCCTCGAACCATGGTTTCTGCCAAGCGGATCAATCAAGTTTTAGATTTGCATTCCTCTATCCAAAATCCTGCTCAAGCGCAGCTGGCTGATGAAAATCTCAAAGGTCAGGTCGAGTTTAAGGATGTGACCTTCCGCTATGCTGCAAATTCGGAGGCGGTTATTGAGAATGTTAGTTTTAGAGCAGACGCTGGTCAAACAGTGGCCTTTATTGGGTCAACAGGTTCTGGTAAATCAACTCTGGTCAATCTGATTCCACGTTTCTATGACGTATCAGCAGGAGAAATTCTAGTGAACGGAGTTAATGTTCAAGACTACGGTTTGGAAGATTTGCGCAATAAGGTCGGTTATATACCACAAAAAGCTGTACTCTTTTCAGGTGATGTCAAGGGCAATCTAGACTTTGGACAGAGTCAAGAAACACCGCTTAGTGAACAAGCTATGTGGCAAGCCTTAGAATTGGCCCAGTCTAAGAACTTTATCGAGGATAAGGAAGCTGGCTTGGAGTCAGAAGTAGCCCAAGGAGGAACCAACTTCTCAGGTGGTCAAAGACAGCGTCTGGCCATTGCGCGTGCCTTGGCTCGGAAGCCAGAAATCCTCATCTTTGATGACTCCTTTTCAGCCTTGGACTACAAGACAGACCGTGTCCTACGCCAAGAGCTAGCAGAGAAAACAAAATCTATGACCAAGCTTATCGTCGCACAGCGTATTTCAACGATTATGGATGCAGATTTGATTTTGGTCTTGGATCAAGGAAAAGTCGTGGGGCAAGGCACCCACAAGGAACTTCTAGCTACCAACGAAGTTTACCAAGAAATTGCCTATTCACAATTATCGAAGGAGGAATTGGAACATGGAATATAAAAAACTGTCGCTCTGGAAACAGAGTAAACCCTACCTTGCAGGTCTCCAGTTTGCCCTTCTGATCGCCTTTCTAGCAACAATCTTATCCAATATCATTACTGTATATGGGCCGACTCGTATCAAGGAAATGACCAATATCATTGCCAGTGGGCTAGAAACAAGTGTGGATGTCGCTGCGGTTGCAGCTATTGGTGGTTTTTTAGCCGTCATCTATGTGATTGGACTCCTATCAAATTATTTGCAGGCCTTTCTGTTTACAACAGCCATTCAACGTTTTTCAGAGCGTTTGAGAAGAGCGATTGCAGAGAAAATTAATCGCCTTCCATTGGGGTATTTTGATGGACATTCTCAGGGGGATACCTTGTCTCGTGTGACCAATGACGTTGATACTGCAGCCCAATCCCTCAATCAAAGTCTGGGAACAGTTCTTTCATCAATTTTACTGGTCGTGGCAGTCTTGGTAACCATGTTTGGGATGAACTGGATTTTAGCCTCGGTGACGGTTGTTTCAACTCTTATTGGTTTTGCTTTCGTATCCGTCTTTATGGGCAAATCGCAGGGCTTCTTTAAGAGTCAGCAACAGGATTTGGCGGCTGTCAATGGCTATGTGGAGGAAATGTACTCTGGCCATAATGTGGTGACCAGTTACAATGCTATTGAAAGCACCAAAGAAGAGTTTGCGAAATTAAACCATCGTCTATATGACAGTATCTGGAAATCTCAATTTATTTCAGGGATTATGATGCCAATCATGATGTTCATTGGGAACTTTAGCTATGCTTTAGTGATTATCGTTGGTGCAGCCTTGGCTCTGAATGGGCAGATTAGTATCGGGATTATCGTTGCCTTTATGGCCTACGTTCGTATCTTTTCTCAGCCTCTTTCACAAATTGCCCAAGGGATTACTAGTCTTCAGCAGGCTAGCGCAGCCATGGGGCGTGTCTTCGAATTCCTAGCTGAAGAGGAAATGGAAGACGAATCTCATAAAGAAAGACAATTGAGCGATATGAAAGGGCAAGTGGTCTTTGATCGAGTTTCCTTTGGTTACACACCAGAGCGAACCATTATCCATGACTTTTCTGCGACAGCTCATGCAGGTCAAAAGGTTGCCATTGTCGGACCGACTGGGGCTGGTAAGACAACCATTGTCAATCTTTTGATGAAGTTCTATGAGATTGATAAGGGAAGTATCCGCATCGATGGCGTGGATACCAAGACTATGAAGCGTTCGGAAGTACACGATGCCTTTTCAATGGTCTTGCAGGACACCTGGCTCTTTGAAGGTACTATTCGCGACAATCTTATCTATAACCAAGAGGGTATTAGTGATGAGCGCGTGATTGAAGCCAGCAAGGCTGTAGGGATTCACCACTTTATCATGACCCTACCAGATGGTTACGATACCGTCTTGGACGACACAGTGACCTTGTCTGTCGGACAAAAACAACTCTTGACCATTGCTCGTGCTTTGCTGAAAGATGCGCCACTCTTGATTTTGGATGAGGCGACCTCTTCTGTTGATACACGGACGGAGGAATTGATTCAGAAAGCCATGGACCGTTTGATGGATGGCAGAACTTCCTTTGTCATTGCCCACCGCTTGTCTACTATCCGAAATGCTGATCTGATTCTTGTCATGAAAGATGGCAATATCATCGAGCAAGGCAATCATGATGAGCTGATGGCACAAGGAGGCTTCTACGCTGACCTTTATAACAGTCAGTTTACAGAAGACGAAGCAGAAGAATAAACCCAAAGAAGGCTTGACGGCCTTCTTTTTCTGCACTATACTAGAAGACAAGTGCTTCCCTGCAAGTAAAATTTGAGTAAGTGATGAGAAAATATATGAAAAATTATCAAGAATGGTATAACCACATCGCTGGTAAGATTGAAAATAAGCCCTTTCTTCTGAGACTGTTAAGAACTTTCAATCGGTTCATGACCGTAGTTATGCCTATAGTTTATCTGACCTTGTTAGTAACTACCTATTTCCAAGAAGGATTTGGAAAGCAGGTATTGATCTATGTGTTTATCTCTGCTACAGGTTTTGTGATTTTATCCCTTCTTCGTAAGAAAATCAATGCCCCTAGGCCTTATGAGGAATGGGATATTAAACCCTTGCTTGACAGAGATAGTCCTGGTCAGTCTATGCCCAGTCGTCATGTCTTTTCAGCAAGCATTATCTCCATGGCTTGCTTACATGCTAGTCTATCTGTAGGGGTTATCTTGTTGATCTTGTCAGTCTTCCTGGGCCTAGTAAGAGTACTAGGTGGCGTCCATTATCCTAAGGATGTCTTGGTTGGATATATTTGTGGTCTTGTATGGGGTGTGATTTTCTTTCTATTTTGACCTGCAAGTTAAGGTGATCCTAGAACCACTTACGGGGTTAAAGTAACCACTTGCCTTTTTGCTCTTGTTTTCTTATTTTAGCTTTGATATAGTAGAGTCAGAAAGGAGATGGAATGAAGTTACGAATCGAAATTGACAGCAATTTAGAGGAAACTGAAATTGTCATCAAGGCAGCGGCTTTGACAGATGAGATTGCGGATTTACAGCGGCTCTTGCAAGAATCCAAGTCTCCTAGGTTGATTTTTTACAAGGGGACGGGTGAATATTATCTGGACTTGTCGGAAATTCTCTTCTTTGAGACGGAAGGTAGCAAGATTTATGCCCATACCCAGAAAGATGCCTACGAGGTTCGGCTTAAACTCTATGAGTTAGAGGCTATCCTTCCTCGCTATTTTAGTCGGGTATCCAAGTCAACTATTGCTAATATCCGTCAGGTTTACTCGGTGGACAAGTCCTTTTCAGGAACGGGCACTATTTCCTTTTATCAGACCCACAAGGAGGTTCATGTCTCACGACATTACCAATCCCTCCTAAAAGAAAATCTAAGAAACATGAGGTAAGAACATGAAAAAGAAAGCATTTGGTATTGTGTTGCTTATTTTGGCGGCTTTAGTATTATTACAGGGGAATTTTGGAATCCCTTCTCTGGGAGGGGACATTTGGCCCTTGATTGGTATTGCTTTTTTTGCCTACCAATCAGTCGGAGCTTTGTTGCGTCGCCACTTAACCTCAGCCTCTTTTACAGCTCTAGTAGCCCTCATGATTGCTAACCACTTTTATGATATTTTACCGATTCCAAATCAGTCTTTATTTTGGGCTAGTATTTTAATCGTAATGGGTGTCAGCGCACTCACTCATTCTAACAGAACTTGGAATGGAAAAAAATGGTGGTATGATGGTGAAAAGACCATTCTTACAGATAAGGAAGTCGCTTTTGGTACAGGGACTTTCTACAAGCAAGACCAAGAATTGGTAGAAGACCAAGTTGAAGTTGGTTTTGGCAATGCCAAGATATATTATGACAATGCAGAGATTTTAGGAGATAGCGCAACCCTGAAAGTGGAAGTTGGTTTTGGCAATGCAGTTATCTATGTTCCCCAACATTGGAGAGTTGATTTGAAGGTGGAAACTTTCTGTGGTGTAGCCAAGTCAGATACTTCTCTAGCCCCAACCAGCAAAACCTTGATTATCCGTGGAGATGTGGCTTTTGGGAAATTGGGAATTGTTTACGTTAAATAAAAAAATCTTCCAATTCCCTTGCAAAAATGGAAAAAGTGTGATAACATAGTACGGTATGTGGTGCTAGCACATCCGCTATATTAGATCTAATAGGAGGAAAACACAATGGCTAAAGTATGTTACTTTACAGGTCGTAAGACTGTATCAGGAAACAACCGTTCACACGCGATGAACCAAACAAAACGTGCCGTAAAACCAAACCTTCAAAAAGTTACTGTTCTTATCGATGGTAAACCTAAAAAAGTTTGGGCTTCAGCTCGTGCTTTGAAATCAGGTAAAGTTGAACGCGTTTAATAATAAAAGTAAAGGAGACCTTAGGGTCTTTTTTCTTTTATTACGGGTATAACATCATTTGAATAATAGAGTAAATATCCGCTGAGACAGTATTCTGCTTTTACACTTGGGCTGAAATATGATAAAATAGAGTATCAACTAGTTGAGGTAAAAAGGATGACTGTAAAAATTAATACAAAAGATGGTCAAATCGAACTAACAGATGAAGTGATTGCAACCGTCGTAGGTGGAGCAGCAACTGAGATTTTTGGTGTGGTCGGTATGGCTAGTAAAAATGCCCTCAAAGATAATTTCCAAGCCCTTCTAGGTAAGGAAAATTATTCCAAAGGTGTCGTCGTAAAAGCGACCGAAGATGGCAGTATTGCAGTTGATGTATATACCGTGTTGAGCTACGGAACAAAGATTAGCGAAGTGTCAAAAAACATTCAAGAGCGTGTTCGTTTTAGTTTGGAAAACCAACTTGGAATTACTGCTCAGACTGTAAATGTCTACATTCAAAATATCAAAGTTGTAGGAGAATAACCGTGTCAAAAATTACTACTAGCTTATTTCAAGAAATGGTGCAGGCTGCATCAACTCGCTTGAATAAGCAAGCTGAATATGTCAATTCATTAAACGTTTTTCCAGTTCCAGATGGAGATACTGGGACAAATATGGGAATGACCATTGAAAATGGTGCCAAAGAAGTTGCCGACAAGCCAGCTTCTACAGTTGGAGAAGTAGCGAGCATTCTTGCTAAAGGTCTTTTGATGGGCGCGCGTGGGAACTCAGGAGTTATTACGTCTCAGCTTTTCCGTGGATTTTCACAAGCCATCAAGGATAAAGACGAGTTAACAGGTCAAGACTTGGCCCTTGCCTTCCAATCAGGTGTGGAAGTTGCCTATAAGGCAGTGATGAAACCTGTTGAAGGAACGATTTTGACAGTTTCGCGTGGAGCTGCTATCGGTGCTAAGAAAAAGGCTGAGCAAACAGATGATGCTGTTGAAGTAATGCGTGCAGCCTTGGAAGGTGCTAAAACCGCTCTAGCTAAAACGCCAGATATGCTTCCAGTCTTGAAGGAAGTTGGAGTTGTGGACTCAGGTGGTCAAGGACTGGTCTTCATCTACGAAGGGTTCCTTTCAGCCCTTACTGGTGAATATATTGCATCTGAGGACTTTGTAGCGACTCCTGCCAACATGAGTGAAATGATCAATGCGGAGCATCATAAGTCTGTAGCTGGTCACGTAGCGACTGAGGACATTACGTTTGGTTACTGTACTGAAATCATGGTAGCCCTTAAACAAGGTCCAACCTATGCTAAAGATTTTGACTACGACGAATTCCGTAACTACTTGAATGAACTTGGAGATTCTCTCCTCGTTGTTAACGATGATGAAATTGTCAAAGTCCATGTCCATACAGAAGATCCAGGACTTGTTATGCAAGAAGGTCTCAAATATGGTAGCTTGGTCAAGGTAAAAGTTGACAACATGCGTAACCAACACGAAGCACAGGTTGAGAAAGAAGCTGCTCAAGTTAGCAAGCCTGCTGAAGAAAAAGAATATGCTTTGATTGCTGTGGTGGCTGGTAAAGGTCTAGCAGATATCTTCCGTTCTCAAGGTGTGGATTATGTTATCGAAGGCGGTCAAACTATGAACCCTTCAACAGAAGACTTTATCAAGGCTGTTGAACAGGTCAACGCTCGTAACATCATCTTCTTGCCAAACAACAAGAACATCTTCATGGCAGCTCAATCTGCAGCAGAAGTTTTGGAGCAACCAGCAGTAGTGGTAGAGGCTCGTACTCTTCCTCAAGGTTTGACAAGTCTTCTTGCCTTTGATCCAAGCAAGTCTATCGAAGAAAACCAAGAGCGTATGACTGCTGCTCTTAGCGATGTCGTTAGCGGAAGCGTCACAACAGCCGTTCGTGATACAACCATTGATGGTTTAGAAATCCATGAAAATGATAATCTTGGTATGGTGGATGGGAAAATCCTCGTGTCAAACCCTGATATGCACCAAACCTTGACAGAAACCTTGAAACATATGTTGGATGAAGATAGTGAAATCGTAACCTTCTATGTCGGTGAAGACGGGAGCGAAGAACTTGCCAATGAAATTGCTCAAGAAATCGCAGAAGAATTCGAAGACGTTGAAGTTGAGATTCACCAAGGTCAACAACCAGTTTACCCATACCTATTTAGTGTGGAATAAGATTAATGAAGGACTGAGAAATCAGTTCTTTTTTATTTGATAGTAAATGAAATCGGTATCTTTTTTAATAAAAACAAAAATAACATTCATAAATAAACGTTAAAATAGAAAATTCAGAAAATTTCTTCTTTTCTCTTGAAAAATCTTGAAAAAATGGTATGATAGTAACAAGTTATTTTTAAGAGGAAAGAAAGGGGAACAATGGAGAAAATCAGTTTAGAATCTCCTAAGACGGGGTCGGACCTAGTTTTGGAAACACTTCGTGATTTAGGAATTGATACCATCTTTGGTTATCCTGGTGGTGCAGTCTTGCCTTTTTATGATGCGATATATAATTTTAAAGGAATTCGCCACATTCTAGGACGCCATGAGCAAGGTTGTTTGCATGAAGCTGAAGGATATGCCAAATCAACTGGAAAGTTGGGTGTTGCCGTCGTCACTAGCGGACCGGGAGCAACAAATGCCATTACAGGGATTGCAGATGCCATGAGCGATAGCGTTCCCCTTTTGGTCTTTACAGGTCAGGTGGCGCGAGCTGGGATTGGGAAGGATGCCTTTCAGGAGGCAGACATTGTGGGAATTACCATGCCAATCACTAAGTACAATTACCAAGTTCGTGAGACAGCTGATATTCCTCGTATCATTACGGAAGCTGTTCATATCGCAACTACAGGTCGACCAGGGCCAGTCGTCATTGACCTACCTAAAGATGTATCTGCTTTAGAAACGGACTTCATCTATTCACCAGAAGTGAACCTACCAAGCTATCAACCGACTCTTGAGCCAAATGATATGCAAATCAAGAAAATCTTGAAGCAATTATCCAAGGCTAAAAAGCCAGTCTTGCTAGCTGGTGGTGGGATTAGTTATGCTGAAGCAGCTGCAGAATTAAATGAATTTGCAGAACGTTATCAAATTCCAGTGGTAACCAGTCTTTTGGGACAAGGAACGATTGCAACGAGTCACCCACTCTTCCTTGGAATGGGAGGCATGCACGGGTCATTCGCAGCTAATATTGCCATGACAGAAGCTGACTTTATGATTAGTATTGGTTGCCGTTTTGATGACCGCTTGACGGGTAATCCTAAGACTTTTGCTAAGAATGCTAAGGTTGCTCATATTGATATTGACCCAGCCGAGATTGGCAAGATTATCAGTGCAGATATTCCTGTGGTTGGAGATGCTAAGAAAGCCTTGCAAATGTTGCTTGCTGAACCAACAGTTCATAACAATACTGAGAAATGGATTGAGAAAGTTACTAAAGACAAGAACCGCGTTCGTTCTTATGATAAGAAAGAACGTGTGGTTCAACCGCAAGCTGTTATTGAACGAATTGGTGAATTGACGAATGGAGATGCCATTGTGGTAACAGATGTTGGTCAACACCAAATGTGGACAGCCCAGTATTATCCCTACCAAAATGAACGTCAGTTAGTGACTTCAGGTGGTTTGGGAACAATGGGATTTGGAATTCCAGCAGCAATTGGAGCTAAAATTGCTAACCCAGATAAGGAAGTTGTCTTGTTTGTTGGAGATGGTGGTTTCCAAATGACTAACCAGGAATTGGCTATTTTGAACATTTACAAGGTGCCAATCAAGGTGGTTATGCTGAACAACCACTCACTTGGAATGGTTCGCCAATGGCAGGAATCCTTCTATGAAGGTAGAACGTCTGAGTCAGTCTTTGATACCCTTCCTGATTTCCAATTGATGGCACAAGCTTACGGTATTAAAAACTATAAATTTGACAATCCTGAGACCTTGGATCAAGACCTTGAAGTCATTACGGAGGATGTACCTATGCTAATCGAGGTAGATATTTCTCGTAAGGAACAGGTGTTACCAATGGTACCAGCTGGTAAGAGTAATCATGAGATGTTGGGGGTGAAGTTCCATGCGTAGAATGTTAACAGCAAAACTACAAAATCGTTCAGGAGTCCTCAATCGCTTTACTGGCGTTCTGTCTCGTCGTCAGGTTAATATTGAAAGCATCTCTGTTGGAGCAACAGAAGATCCGAATGTATCACGCATCACCATTATTATTGATGTAGCTTCACATGATGAAGTGGAGCAAATCATCAAGCAACTCAATCGTCAGATTGATGTGATTCGCATTCGAGATATTACAGACAAGCCTCATTTGGAGCGCGAGGTGATTTTGGTTAAGATGTCAGCGCCAGCTGAGAAGCGAGCTGAGATTCTAGCTATTATTCAACCTTTCCGTGCAACAGTTGTAGACGTAGCACCAAGTTCGATTACCATTCAGATGACAGGAAATGCTGAAAAGAGTGAAGCTCTATTGAGAGTTATTCGACCATATGGTATTCGTAATATTGCTCGAACGGGTGCAACTGGATTTACCCGCGACTAATACTCTTCGAAAATCAAATTCAAACCACGTCAGCTGCCCCTTGCCGTACTCAAGTACAGCCTGCGGCTAGCTTCCTAGTTTGCTCTTTGATTTTCATTGAGTATAAAAAAACTTAAATTTGTTAAACCAGCCTAAAAGGTAATAAATAATAGAAAAGAGAGAAAAAACTATGGCAGTTCAAATGGAATACGAAAAAGATGTTAAAGTAGCAGCACTTGACGGTAAAAAAATCGCCGTTATTGGTTATGGTTCGCAAGGACATGCGCATGCTCAAAACTTGCGTGATTCAGGTCGCGATGTCATCATCGGTGTACGTCCAGGTAAATCTTTTGACAAAGCAAAAGAAGATGGATTTGACACTTACACAGTAGCAGAAGCAACTAAATTGGCTGACGTTATCATGATTTTGGCACCAGACGAAATCCAACAAGAATTGTACGAAGCAGAAATCGCTCCAAACTTGGAAGCTGGAAACGCAGTTGGATTTGCTCATGGTTTCAATATCCACTTTGAGTTTATCAAAGTTCCTGCGGATGTAGATGTTTTCATGTGTGCACCTAAAGGACCAGGACACTTGGTACGTCGTACTTATGAAGAAGGATTTGGTGTTCCAGCTCTTTACGCAGTATACCAAGATGCAACAGGAAATGCGAAAAACATTGCTATGGACTGGTGTAAAGGTGTTGGAGCTGCCCGTGTAGGTCTTCTTGAAACAACATACAAAGAAGAAACTGAAGAAGATTTGTTTGGTGAACAGGCTGTACTTTGTGGTGGTTTGACTGCCCTTATCGAAGCAGGTTTCGAAGTCTTGACAGAAGCAGGATATGCTCCAGAATTGGCTTACTTTGAAGTTCTTCACGAAATGAAATTGATCGTTGACTTGATCTACGAAGGTGGATTCAAGAAAATGCGTCAATCTATTTCAAACACTGCTGAGTACGGTGACTATGTATCAGGTCCACGTGTGATTACTGAACAAGTTAAAGAAAACATGAAAGCTGTCTTGGCAGACATCCAAAATGGTAAATTTGCAAATGACTTCGTAAATGACTACAAAGCTGGACGTCCAAAATTGACTGCTTACCGTGAACAAGCAGCTAACCTTGAAATTGAAAAAGTTGGTGCAGAATTGCGTAAGGCAATGCCTTTCGTTGGTAAAAACGACGATGATGCATTCAAAATCTATAACTAATTTATAGAAATTAAGGTGAAGGCGAGTTGGGGGACTAACTCGCTTTTATAATCAATTCATCTCTCTTTTAAGAGGATGGATTGTGATAGTATGAAATAGTCTAGGAGAAAATGATGTTAAGTTCAAAAGATATCATCAAGGCTCATAAAGTCTTGAACGGTGTGGTTGTGAATACCCCACTGGATTACGACCATTATTTATCGGAGAAGTATGGTGCTAAGATTTATTTGAAAAAAGAAAATGCCCAGCGTGTTCGTTCTTTTAAGATCCGTGGTGCTTATTATGCCATTTCCCAGCTCAGCAAGGAAGAGCGTGAACGTGGGGTAGTCTGTGCTTCTGCAGGAAATCATGCGCAGGGAGTTGCCTATACTTGTAATGAGATGAAAATTCCTGCTACTATCTTTATGCCCATTACTACGCCGCAACAAAAGATTGGTCAAGTTCGCTTTTTTGGTGGGGACTTCGTAACCATTAAACTAGTTGGAGATACCTTTGATGCCTCAGCTAAAGCAGCTCAAGAATTTACAGTCTCTGAAAATCGTACCTTTATTGATCCTTTTGATGATGCACATGTTCAAGCTGGTCAAGGGACCGTTGCTTATGAGATTTTAGAAGAAGCTCGAAAAGAATCGATTGATTTTGATGCTGTCTTGGTTCCTGTTGGAGGTGGCGGTCTGATTGCTGGGGTTTCTACCTATATCAAAGAAACAAATCCAGAGATTGAAGTCATAGGAGTAGAGGCTAATGGGGCACGTTCCATGAAGGCTGCCTTTGAAGCTGGTGGGCCTGTTAAACTCAAAGAAATTGATAAATTTGCGGATGGGATTGCTGTGCAAAAGGTAGGTCAGTTGACCTATGAGGCAACTCGTCAACATGTTCAAACCTTGGTAGGTGTTGACGAGGGTCTGATTTCTGAAACCTTGATTGACCTCTACTCTAAGCAAGGGATTGTCGCAGAACCTGCTGGAGCGGCTAGTATCGCCTCTTTAGAGGTTTTAGCTGAATATATCAAGGGGAAAACCATTTGTTGTATCATTTCTGGAGGAAATAATGATATCAACCGTATGCCAGAAATGGAAGAGCGTGCCTTGATTTATGATGGCATCAAGCATTACTTTGTGGTCAATTTTCCACAGCGTCCAGGAGCTTTGCGTGAGTTTGTAAATGATATCTTGGGGCCGAATGATGATATCACACGTTTTGAGTATATCAAACGAGCTAGCAAGGGTACAGGGCCTGTATTGATTGGGATTGCCTTAGCAGATAAGCATGATTATGCAGGTTTAATCCGTAGAATGGAAGGTTTTGATCCAGCTTATATTAACTTAAATGGTAATGAAACGCTCTATAATATGCTTGTCTGAGGACTAATAAAAAAATATCATATTATTTGCACAATCGATGTATAGGTGTTATAATGAGGGTGAAGAAAGGGGGCGATTCCTATGGATTTAGGAAATCTATCGTGCTATTTCTACTACAACTCACTATAGCACCTATTATTTTTTATTTCAGCTTATGATAATAAAGAAGAATGACTTGTTATATATAGGGTTATTTTTTAGAATACCATATTTTATATATATCTAATTTTAAGTTTGATTAAATATAATAGGAATTAGAAAAAATAATCAATGCTTATAAAGTAGATTTGGTGAGTTGATTGAATATAGTATATGATAGCAGTAATATGAGGCGAGTAGAACATTTGGAATACTAGGAAGTTCTATTCTAAATGCTGATTGTAATAGCGGTGTGTTATAAGAATATGCAAAATTTGATGAGATAAGTCAATTGTACCGGTTAAAAAAGTTATAATAGGAAGGGAAACAAAGGAAATAGAAAGGATAAAATAGATATGAGATAGTCCGAAAAGGAAGATTCTCTTTGACAAACTTATAGATTAAAATGAAGATATAGATATGACTCCTGTTTATCTTATTGAGAAACTGGTATTTTTTCTCGGTGAATATTTTTGCGAATTTAAAGTTTAATAATTCAATTATTTTTTAGGTGCTTGCTAATGGTTTATAGCAAGTAAAAACCTATATATTATCGGCTTTAAAAAAGAAGTAAGAAAAATAAAAATCTTTTATTTTATTGAATATATGTTTTTTTATTGACAAAAGACATAAAAACGTATAGAATAATATATCGTAAAGAAGAAAATAGGAGAAGGACATGGCTAAGTCAAACTTTGAAAAAGTAGAATCAGTTGTTGGCTGGGTTCGTGATAAGAAAATCACAGGCTACCGTATCTCTAAAGAAACGAATGCGCGTGAAATGTCTATCATTGCTCTAGCGCAGGGTCGTGCAAAAGTAAAAAATATTTCATTTGAAACAGCTCTAGGTTTAATTGATTTCTATGAAAAAAATCATGAAAAATTTGAAGATTAATCTTTGGATAATGGCGGATTCTTGAATTGGGTCTGCCTTTTCATTTTTTGGCCAGCAAAAAGACTGCACGGTTGATGCAGCCTTTTCTTTTTATTTGAGATAACGTTGAAGGAATTCTTTTGTTCGGTCTTCTTTAGGATTGGTGAAGAGGTCTTCTGGTTTACCTTCTTCAGCAATAACACCCTTATCCATAAAGATAACACGGTGAGAGACATCGCGAGCGAATTCCATCTCGTGAGTCACTACAATCATAGTCAAGCCTTCTTGGGCCAGTTCCTGCATGATTTTAAGGACTTCTCCAACCATTTCTGGATCGAGAGCTGATGTTGGTTCATCAAAGAGAATAGCGTCTGGATTCATGGAGAGGGCACGAGCGATAGCCACACGTTGTTTTTGACCACCTGAGAGTTGTTTTGGCTTGGCTTGCCAGTAGCGTTCCCCCATGCCGACTTTTTCAAGGTTTTCTTTGGCAATCTTTTCAGCTTCTGTGCGTTCACGTTTAAGGACTGTTGTCTGAGCGACGATTGTGTTTTCAAGAACGTTGAGATTTTCAAAGAGGTTAAAGGATTGGAAAACCATTCCCAACTTTTCACGGTATTGCGTGAGGTCATAGCCTTTTTCGAGGACGTTTTGTCCATGATAAAGGATTTGTCCATCAGTTGGTGTTTCAAGTAGGTTAATGGAGCGTAGGAAGGTTGATTTTCCGCTTCCAGAGCTTCCGATGATAGAGATGACCTCTCCCTTGTGGACAGTGAGAGAAATGTCTTTTAGCACTTCGTTTTGTCCGTAGGATTTTTTGAGGTGTTTAATTTCAAGGATTGCTTGGGTCATTATTTCAAATCCTCCGTTTGCATTTGGTTAGCACCTGTAGTATAGGTATCCATGTCCATTCGGCGCTCGATGAAGCGTAGGATACGTGTTACGGTGAAGGTGAGGACAAAGTAAATCACGGCGATGATTGTAAATGTCTGGAAGTATTGATAGGTTTGTGTTGCCACGGTATTTCCTGAGAAATAAAGTTCGACAACAGAGATAACGTTCAATACAGATGTATCTTTGATATTGATGATAAACTCATTACCAGTTGCGGGTAGGATGTTACGGACTACCTGAGGTAGGACAATCTTACGCATGGTTTGGTTATGAGTCATACCAAGAGCAGTAGCGGCTTCAAATTGTCCCTTGTCAACCGCTAGGATACCACCACGGACGATTTCAGTCATGTAGGCACCAGTGTTAATTGAAACGATGAAGATAGCGGCCAGTGTACGGTCAAGGTTGATACCGAAAGCTTGGGCAGTTCCATAGTAGATAACCATTGATTGAACGATCATTGGAGTACCACGGAAAATTTCAATGTAGACATTGAGGATCCAGCTGACTAGTTTTTGTAGGCCATAAATGGCTTTGTTTTCAGAGAGAGGAGCAGTACGGAAGACACCAATGGCAAGACCGATAATGAGACCTGTGATGGTTCCGACGATAGAGATTAAAAGAGTGATACCAGCACCACGCAAGAGTTGTTGCCAGTTTTCAGAAAGAATTTTAGCGACTTGGCTGAAGAAATTACTGCTAGTCTCTTCAGTTGTTGTAGATTCGGCAGGTTGTTCCTTGATCATACGATCCATCAAGGCAACTTGGTCATCTTTTGAAATGGTTTCAATGCTGGCATTGATTTGGCTAATACGATTGTCATCTTTACGAAGTCCAATGGCGATAGCTGTATCTTCTTCCCCAGTTTTGAAACCTGGTTCCACTTGGACCATCTTGAACTTAGAGTTAGCAGCTTCAGCAGTCAGAGCTTCTGGGCGTTCAGAAACATAGGCATCGATGACACCAGCCTCAAGAGCTTGGCGCATTTGAGCGAAGTCTCCCATGGCTGTTTCTTTTTTAGCACCTGGGATTTGTGCAATCAAGTCGTAGAGGTAGACACCTTGTTGAGAAGTGATTTTCGCACCATTAAAGTCATCTAAAGATTTAGCATTTGCGTAGGCAGAATCTTTTTTGACTAGTAGAACTGGTTCGCTAGTGTAGTAACTGCTTGAAAAGGCAATTTCTTGTTTGCGTTCTGCAGTAGGACTCATACCTGCAATAATCATGTCAATCTTACCAGAAGTAAGGGCAGGGACTAGACCTTCCCACTTGGTTTTAACAACCAAAGGTTCTTTACCTAAGTCCTTAGCGATTTTCTTGGCAATTTGGACATCGTATCCATTGGCATACTGGTTAGTTCCATCGATTTTGACAGCTCCATTGCTATCATCGTCCTGGGTCCAGTTAAAGGGAGCATATGCTGCTTCCATTCCGATGCGTAAATATTCATCGGCTTGGGCAACATTAACAAATCCCAGCATCAGCAAGAGACTTGTGAAAATAGATAAGTATATTTTTCTCATGATTTCTCCTATTTCTAATCTATTAAAAAATAACTGTCTCCTATTTTATCGAAAAAAACTCTATTTTTCAATATAGGTAAGCCCTTACTTATGAAAAAATGATATAATGATAGCAAAGATAAAAAGGGGGCTTAGTTGATGAAAAAAACTTTTTTCTTATTTGTTTTAGGCTTGTTTTTCCTTCTGCCATTCTCTGTTTTTGCCATTGATTTCAAGATAAACTCTTATCAAGGGGATTTGTATATTCATGCAGACAATACAGCAGAATTTAGACAGAAGATAGTTTACCAGTTTGAGGAGGACTTTAAGGGCCAAATCGTGGGACTTGGACGTGCTGGCAAGATGCCTAGCGGATTTGACATTGATTCCCATCCAAAGGTTCAGGTCTCGAAAAATGGTGCTGAACTGACAGATGTTACGAGCGAAGTGACAGAAGGAGCAGATGGTTATACTGTTAAAGTTTATAATCCAGGTCAAGATGGCGATACAGTTGAAGTTGACCTTATCTGGAACTTAAAGAATTTGCTTTTCCTTTATGATGATATCGCTGAATTAAATTGGCAGCCTCTGACAGATAGTTCAGGGACTATTGGAAAGTTTGAATTTCATGTAAGGGGAGACAAGGGGGCTGAAAAACTCTTTTTCCACACAGGGAAACTCTTTAGAGAGGGAACGGTTGAAAAGAGTAGCCTTGATTATACTATTCGTTTGGACGATCTTCCGGCTAAGCGTGGAGTTGAATTGCATGCCTACTGGCCTCGGACCGATTTTGCTAGCGCTAGGGATCAGGGATTGAAAGGGAATCGTTTAGAAGAGTTTAATAAGATAGAAGACTCGATTGTTAGAGAAAAAGATCAGAGTAAACAACTCGTTACTTGGGTATTTCCTTTGCTACTTTCCATTTCCTTGTTATTGAGTGTCTGCTTTTATTTTATCTATAGAAGAAAGACCACTCCTTCAGTCAAATATGCCAAAAATCATCGTCTCTATGAACCACCAATGGAATTAGAGCCTATGGTTTTATCAGAGGCTGTCTACTCGACCTCTTTAGAGGAAGTGAGTCCTCTAACAAAAGGAGCAGGTAAATTCACCTTTGACCAACTTATTCAAGCTACCTTGCTAGATGTGATAGATCGTGGGAATGTCTCTATTATTTCAGAAGGAGATGCAGTTGGTTTGAGGCTAGTAAAAGAAGATGGTTTGTCCAGTTTTGAGAAAGACTGTCTAAATCTGGCTTTTTCAGGCAAAAAAGAAGAAACTCTTTCCAATTTGTTTGCGGATTACAAGGTATCTGATAGTCTTTATCGTAGAGCAAAAGTCTCTGATGAAAAACGGATTCAAGCAAAGGGGCGTCAGCTCAAATCTTCTTTTGAAGAAGTATTGAACCAGATGCAAGAAGGAGTGAGAAATCGGGTTACCTTCTGGGGGCTTCCGGATTACTATCGTCCTTTAACTAGTGGGGAAAAAGCCTTGCAAGTGGGTATGGGGTCCTTGACTATCCTGCCCCTATTTATCGGATTTGGTTTGTTCTTGTACAGTTTGGATGTTTATGGCTATCTTTACCTCCTCTTGCCAATACTTGGTTTTCTAGGTTTGGTTTTGGCTGTTTTCTATTATTGGAAGCTTCGACTAGATAATCGTGATGGTGTCCTAAATGAAGCAGGAGCAGAAATCTACTATCTCTGGACCAGTTTTGAAAATATGTTGCGTGAGATTGCACGATTGGATCAGGCTGAATTGGAAAGTATTGTGGTCTGGAATCGCCTCTTGGTCTATGCGACCTTATTTGGCTATGCGGACAAGGTCAGTCATTTGATGAAGGTTTATCAGATTCAAGTGGAAAATCCAGATATCAACCTCTATGTAGCTTATGGCTGGCACAGTATGTTTTATCATTCAAGCGCGCAAATGAGCCATTATGCCAGTGTCGCAAATACAGCAAGCACCTACTCCGTATCTTCTGGAAGTGGAAGTTCTGGAGGTGGCTTCTCTGGAGGCGGAGGTGGCGGCAGTATCGGAGCCTTTTAAAGAGAACTGCCATAGACTGAAAAAGTATGCTATAATGGAAGATAGAAAAAAGGAGTAATCTATGTATCTTATTGAAATTTTAAAATCTATCTTCTTTGGTATTGTCGAAGGAATTACGGAATGGTTGCCGATTTCCAGTACAGGTCACTTGATTTTAGCAGAGGAATTTATCCAATACCAAAATCAAAATGAAGCCTTTATGTCCATGTTTAATGTTGTAATTCAGCTTGGAGCGATTTTAGCGGTTATGGTGATTTACTTTAACAAGCTCAATCCTTTCAAACCGACTAAGGACAAGCAGGAAATTCGTAAGACTTGGAGACTGTGGTTGAAGGTCTTGGTTGCAACTTTGCCTTTACTTGCCGTCTTTAAGTTTGATGATTGGTTTGATACCCACTTCCATAATATGGTTTCAGTTGCTCTCATGTTGATTATTTATGGGATTGCCTTTATCTATTTGGAAAAGCGCAATAAAGCGCGTGCTATCGAGCCAAGTGTAACAGAGTTGGACAAGCTTCCTTATACGACAGCTTTCTATATCGGACTCTTCCAAGTTCTTGCCCTTTTACCAGGAACTAGCCGTTCTGGAGCCACAATCGTCGGTGGTTTATTGAATGGAACCAGTCGTTCTGTTGTGACAGAATTTACCTTCTATCTTGGAATTCCTGTTATGTTTGGAGCTAGTGCCTTAAAGATTTTCAAATTTGTGAAAGCAGGACAGCTCTTGAGCTTTGGGCAATTGTTCTTGCTCTTGGTTGCGATGGGAGTAGCCTTTGCAGTCAGCATGGTCGCTATTCGTTTCTTGACAAGCTATGTGAAAAAACACGACTTTACTCTTTTTGGTAAATACCGTATCGTGCTTGGTGGTGTCTTGCTACTTTATAGCTTTGTTCGTTTATTTGTATAAGAAAAACCTTGAAGGGGCAACTCTTCAAGGTTTTATACTCAATGAAAATCAAAGAGCAAACTAGGAAGCTAGCCGCAGGCTGTACTTGAGTACGGTAAGGTGACGCTGACGTGGTTTGAAGAGATTTTCGAAGAGTATTAAAATCCAGTCACGGTAATCCCCAATAGGCGGACACCTCTTTCTTTCTCGCTTAATTCTTCATAGAGTTGCAGGGCTATTTGGCCTATCTGACTAGCATCCTGTGTTTTTTGAGAAAGACTTTTTCGTTTAGTAAGAGTTGAAAAGTCCTCGTAGCGGATTTTCAGAATGACAATTTTTCCAGTTTTCTCTTGTTGATTGAGATTGAGAGCGACTCGTTCTGATAGGAGAGTCAGCTCTTTTTTGATGTCTTCCTCGGCACGGAGAATCTTTCCATAGGTTTTCTCTTTGCCGATTGATTTACGGATGCGATTGGATTTGACGGGGGAGTTGTGAATGCCACGAGCCTTTCGATAAAGGTCATAGCCCAGTCTGCCAAAACGGTCTATTAGAGTCACTTCAGGAACTTCAAGTAGGTCAGCGCCAGTAAAAACCCCCATTTGATGCAGACGTTCTACTGTCTTTTTTCCTACTCCATGAAACTTGGAAATATCCATTTGTTTGAGAAAATCCTCAGCCTGGTCAGGTAGAATCACTGTCAGACCATGTGGTTTTTGATAATCGCTCGCCATTTTAGCTAAGAATTTGTTGTAGGAAACACCGGCAGAAGCAGTTAGATGAAGTTCTTGCCAGATATCCTCTTGAATGAGGCGAGCGATTTTGACCGCTGACTTAATCCCGAGTTTATTTTCTGTTACATCCAAATAGGCTTCGTCAATGCTCATGGGTTCAATCAAATCTGTATAGCGCTTAAAAATAGCTCGAATCTGGAGGCCCACAGACTTATATTTCTCATAATTCCCTGAGATGAAGACGGCCTGGGGACAACGCTCATAGGCTTCCTTGGAACTCATAGCAGAATGGACACCAAAAGCTCGCGCCTCATAGCTACAGGTAGAAACGACTCCCCGCCCACCTGTTTGCCGAGGGTCACTTCCGATAATGACAGGTTTTCCTCTGAGTTTAGGATTATCCCTGATTTCTACCGCAGCAAAAAAGGCATCCATGTCAATATGGATGATTTTTCTTGACAAATCATTTAACAAAGGAAAAATCAACATGCATAGCTCCTTTTACTGCTTATTTTCTTTTATTATACCCTTTTTTCTGAAAAAAAGAAAAAAGGGTATAATTTTTTCAAAAATATAATACAGTTTAGAGAAAAATATAGACTGTTTTAGAAAAGAAAGTGTAAAAATAGGGATTTATCACTTGTTGAAAACGATTACTGTATGGTATACTTGTCTCATGAATGTAACAGATGGTTGTTACTAGAAAGAAAAAAGAGGACATTAACATGGTTGTTAAGACAGTTGTTGAAGCACAAGATATTTTTGACAAAGCTTGGGAAGGCTTCAAAGGAGTAGATTGGAAAGAAAAAGCAAGTGTATCACGCTTCGTACAAGCTAACTACACACCTTACGATGGAGACGAAAGCTTCCTTGCTGGACCAACAGAACGTTCACTTCACATCAAAAAAATTGTAGAAGAAACTAAGGCTCACTACGAAGAAACTCGTTTCCCAATGGACACTCGTCCAACATCTATCGCTGACATCCCAGCAGGATTTATCGATAAAGAAAACGAAGTTATCTTTGGTATCCAAAATGATGAACTCTTCAAATTGAACTTCATGCCAAAAGGTGGTATCCGTATGGCTGAAACTACTTTGAAAGAAAATGGATACGAACCAGATCCAGCTGTTCACGAAATCTTTACTAAATACGTAACAACAGTTAACGACGGTATCTTCCGTGCCTACACTTCAAACATTCGTCGCGCTCGTCACGCTCACACTGTAACTGGTCTTCCAGATGCATACTCACGCGGACGTATCATCGGTGTTTATGCACGTCTTGCTCTTTACGGTGCAGACTACTTGATGCAAGAAAAAGTAAACGACTGGAATGCAATCGAAGAAATCGATGAAGAAACAATCCGTCTTCGTGAAGAAATCAACCTTCAATACCAAGCATTGCAACAAGTTGTTCGCTTGGGTGACCTTTACGGAGTTGACGTTCGCAAACCAGCGATGAACGTTAAAGAAGCAATCCAATGGGTTAATATTGCCTTCATGGCTGTCTGCCGTGTTATCAACGGTGCTGCTACATCTCTAGGACGTGTGCCAATCGTATTGGACATCTTTGCAGAACGTGACCTTGCTCGTGGTACATTTACTGAGTCAGAAATCCAAGAATTCGTTGATGATTTCGTTATGAAACTTCGTACAGTTAAATTTGCTCGTACTAAAGCTTATGACCAATTGTACTCAGGTGACCCAACTTTCATCACAACTTCTATGGCTGGTATGGGTAACGACGGTCGTCACCGTGTTACTAAGATGGACTACCGTTTCTTGAACACTCTTGACAACATTGGTAACTCTCCAGAACCAAACTTGACAGTTCTTTGGACTGACAAATTGCCATACAACTTCCGTCGCTACTGTATGCACATGAGCCACAAACACTCTTCTATCCAATACGAAGGTGTAACAACAATGGCTAAAGATGGATATGGTGAAATGAGCTGTATCTCATGCTGTGTGTCTCCACTTGACCCAGAAAATGAAGAACAACGCCACAACATCCAGTACTTCGGTGCGCGTGTAAACGTATTGAAAGCCCTTCTTACTGGTTTGAATGGTGGTTACGACGATGTTCACAAAGACTACAAAGTATTTGACATCGAACCAATCCGTGACGAAGTTCTTGAATTTGAATCAGTTAAAGCTAACTTTGAAAAATCTCTTGACTGGTTGACTGACACTTACGTAGATGCTTTGAACATCATCCACTACATGACTGATAAGTACAACTACGAAGCTGTTCAAATGGCCTTCTTGCCAACTAAACAACGTGCTAACATGGGATTCGGTATTTGTGGATTTGCTAACACTGTTGATACATTGTCAGCTATCAAATATGCTACAGTTAAACCAATCCGTGATGAAAATGGCTATATCTACGATTACGAAACAATCGGTGAATACCCACGTTGGGGTGAAGATGACCCACGTTCAAACGAATTGGCAGAATGGTTGATTGAAGCTTACACAACTCGTCTACGTAGCCACAAACTTTACAAAGACGCTGAAGCTACAGTATCACTTTTGACAATCACATCTAACGTTGCTTACTCTAAACAAACTGGTAACTCACCAGTCCACAAAGGTGTATACCTCAACGAAGATGGTTCTGTGAACTTGTCTAAACTTGAATTCTTCTCACCAGGTGCTAACCCATCTAATAAAGCTAAAGGTGGATGGTTGCAAAACTTGAACTCACTTTCTAGCCTTGACTTTAGTTATGCAGCTGATGGTATCTCATTGACTACACAAGTTTCACCTCGCGCTCTTGGTAAGACTCGTGATGAACAAGTTGATAACTTGGTAACAATTCTTGATGGTTACTTCGAAAACGGTGGACAACACGTTAACTTGAACGTTATGGACTTGAACGATGTTTACGAAAAGATTATGTCTGGTGAAGATGTTATCGTACGTATCTCTGGATACTGTGTAAACACTAAATACCTCACTCCAGAACAAAAAACTGAATTGACACAACGTGTCTTCCACGAAGTTCTTTCAATGGATGATGCCTTGGATGCATTGAGCTAATCAAGTTCTTGAATAATGAAATAAGGAACCCTCGGTCAGTCGACTGAGGGTTGTTTTTGGGGTTCTTCAATTCCTTAAAGTCAGACACTGAAATATCTGATCGGAATTCAAAGAAACTTGTTGAGTTGGGGGGATTTGAAAATAATCCTCAATGAAAATCAAAGAGCAAACTAGGAAGCTAGCAGCAGGTTGCTCAAAACACTGTTTTGAGGTTGCAGATAGAGTTGACATGGTTTGAAGAGATTTTCGGAGAGTATAAAAACACCACACTTTGTTAGATACAAGGTGTGGTTGTATTTTATCTTTTAGACCAAGTTCTCTTCATAAAGAGAAGTAGGATTGGGTAAATCTCTAAGCGGCCTGCAATCATTGCAAAGGAGAGGAGAATTTTTGAGATAGGACTAAAGATTGCGAAGCTAGAAGTGGTTCCTAGAATAGGCCCGATATTATTGAAACAGCTAAAGACAGCGCTAGTAACGACCAGGAAATCATTGCTGTCTAGACTGACAATAAAGATAAGTGATAACAAAATCATAGCATAGATGACAAAGTACTTGAGAATTTTATGCTGGGTATCTTTGTCAATCACCGTTTTATTAACATGGAGGGTCAAAACACGGTGGGGCGATAGGATTGACAAAATCTGATTTTTAGCAATTTTTGAAAGGATGAGGCCTCGAATGACTTTGAGTCCACCTGCGGTTGAACCAGCAGAACCACCGATTCCCATGAGAAAGAGGAGGATAAACTGGGAGAAGAGGGGCCAGTTAGTAATGTCTCCGTATCCAAAACCAGTAGTCGTAATGATATTGGAAACCTGGAAGAAGGCCATTTCAAAACTCTTAGAAAATCCTGGGTAGAGATAGAGGGTATTGAGGCTGATCAAGCCTGTAGAAACCAGAACAATGACCAAGTAAGCTCGAAGTTCTTCATCTCCAAAAAAGGCCTTGACGCGACGGAGCATGAGGTAGTAGTAGAGATTGAAATTTACCCCAAAAACCAGAACTCCGATACTAACTAGATAGGTAATCAGTGAGCTACCATAGTGGGCAATTCCGTCGTTATAGACGGTGAAGCCTCCTGTACCTGCTGTCCCCATAGCAATGACAAAACTATCAAATAGGGGCATGCCAGCTAGATAATAGATGATGACAAAGAGGGAGAAGAGAGCTAGATAAAGGAGATAGAGAATCTGGGCAGTATTTTTGAGTTTGGATACTACTTTACCAAAAACAGGGCCAGGAACCTCAGCCTTCATCACCTCTAGGTGACTATTCTTGGCATTATCCATAATAGCAAGCGCAAAAACAAGCACCCCCATCCCTCCAATCAAGTGGGTAAAACTTCGCCAGAAGAGGAGGGAACGGCTGAGAACTGAAACGTCATTCAGAATAGTTGCTCCAGTAGTTGTAAAGCCAGAACTGATCTCAAAAAAGGCATCTATAAGGCTGGGAATTTGCCCAGCAAAAACAAAGGGGAGACCACCAAAGAAAGACCAAAGGATCCAACAGAGGGCCACAATTAAGATTCCTTCCTTGGCATAAATCCGTTGATTTTTTGGCTTTTGTAAAATTCCTGAACCGCCTAGTAATAAGAGAATCCCAATCGTTGTAAAGAGGGCTGTAAAGACTTGGCTCGATTCACGGTAATAGACAGCGACAGACACAGGAACCAAAAGAAGAACAGCTTCAATCAAAAGTAATTTTGAAAGGAGGTAACGAATCATACTTTTATTCATTTCTTACCTCGCAATCAAGTCATAAATCTTGGTGATGTTTGGCAACAGGGTTGTTACTAGGAGCTTGTCTCCGACTTCAAGCGTATCCTCCCCAGTAGGGAAAATAGTCTTGCCCTTTCGAATGATGGCTGCAATAAGAACCCCTTTTTTCAGTTTTAGTTGAGAAAGAGGTTTGGCAGTCATTTTATTGGCTTCCTTGATATGGAATTGTAGGGTTTCGATTTGGCCATTTGCTAGATGGTGCATGGCTTGAAGGTCTGAATACTGGGCATTCACACGGCCACGAATAAAGTGCATGATTGTATCTACAGCGATGATTTTCGGAGTGATAATGCTTGAGAAATCAGGCGCATGAATAATTTCAAGGAGACTAGTTCTGTTAACCTTGCTAATATTTTTTTGCACCCCCACACTATCCAGGAACATAGAAGTAATAATATTCTCTTCGTCGACTCCTGTCAGTGTTGCTACTGCATCATAGTTTTGAGCACTTTCTTCTAGCAGAATGTCTTTTGCAGTACCATCTCCTTGAACGATGTAGAGATTTGGGAATTTCTCACTAAAGAAACGTGCCCTTTCAGAGTTAATCTCGATGACTTTGGTATCGATACGACTGTCTTTGAGAATACCTAGTAGATAATAGGCAATTCTTCCAGCCCCAACGATGAGGAGGCTCTTCACGGCACGTGATTTGAAATAATTATGGAATAGCATCATATCAACACGGTTACCAGTGACAAAGATTCTATCTTTATCCTGTATGGTCATGTCACCACTTGGGATGATAATTTGATGATCCCTCTCTATCGCACAGACAATGACATTGCCAAATTTTTTCCGAAAATCAGAAATGGGCATTTGGCAAAGACCACTGGTTGATTTGACGATAAATTCCATGAGGCTAACACGTCCACCAGCAAAGCGTTCGACAGATAGGGCGTTGGGGAAGTCAATGATATTAGCGATAGAGCGGGCAGCCAAGAGCTCAGGGTTAACGATAAGAGAAAAACCGAGAATATTCTTTTCTTTGAAATAAGAGTTAGAGTATTCAGGATTCCGCACCCGAACGATAGTCTCTTTAGCCCCCATTTTCTTGGCTAGAACGGCTGCAATCATGTTTACTTCATCGTACTCAGTCAAGGCGATAAAGATATCACAATCTTGGACACTGGCTTGCTCAAGGATGGTAAAATCAGCCCCGTTACCAAGGATACCTATGATATCAAAGCGATTGACAATATGATTGAGGACGGCTTCGTCTTGCTCAATCAGCAAAACATCATGCTTTTCTGCAACCAAGGAGCGACAGAGGGCAAAACCAACTTTTCCCCCTCCGACAAGGATAATTTTCATAATAAAACCTACTTTTTCATGATGTAACTATCATACCTTTTTTCAAGAAAAAATGCACCTACTAGCTAATAACCAGAGCTTTTAGTAGGAAATTTGCTATAAGGTAAAACTATACCCTAATCAATTAAAATAGCTATTAGCACCTTTCTATGAAATATGGTATGATAAAGGATATACAAGGAGATAAAATGAATAATAATTTACTGGTATTACAATCAGACTTTGGTCTGGTTGATGGTGCGGTATCGGCTATGATTGGAGTGGCTTTAGAAGAGTCTCCAACCTTAAAAATTCATCATTTGACGCACGATATCACGCCTTATAATATTTTTGAGGGGAGCTATCGTCTCTTTCAGACGGTGGATTACTGGCCTGAGGGAACGACTTTTGTATCGGTTGTCGATCCAGGTGTCGGCTCGAAACGTAAGAGTGTGGTTGCCAAGACTGCAAAAAATCAATACATTGTCACGCCAGACAATGGGACTCTTTCTTTTATTAAGAAACACGTTGGTATTGTAGCCATTCGTGAAATTTCTGAGGTAGCCAATAGACGTCAAAACACAGAGCATTCTTATACCTTCCACGGTCGTGATGTTTATGCTTATACTGGAGCTAAACTGGCCAGTGGTCACATTACATTTGAGGAAGTGGGACCAGAGCTCAGTGTGGATCAGATTGTGGAGCTTCAAGTCGTAGAGACCATCATTGAAGATCATCTGGTGAAGGGAGCTATTGATATTCTGGATGTGCGTTTCGGCTCGCTTTGGACCTCTATCACACGAGAAGAGTTTTACAAACTGGAACCAGAATTTGGTGACCGTTTTGAAGTGACTATCTATCACGCTGATATGCTGGTCTATCAAAATCAGGTTGTCTATGGCAAATCATTTGCAGATGTGAGAATTGGGCAACCAATCCTTTACATTAACTCTCTCTATCGTTTAGGTCTGGCTATCAATCAAGGTTCCTTTGCTAAGGCCTATAATGTGGGTGTCGGTTCATCTTGGACCATTGAAATAAAGAAAATAGAATCATAAAATAGGAGAATATAGATGAAAAATCAATCAATTAAACAAGTTGTTGCTATCGGTGTTGGAGCTGCGCTCTTTGTTGTCATCGGGATGATTAGCATTCCGACACCTGTTCCAAATACAAGCATCCAGCTCCAGTATGCGGTACAGAGCCTCTTGTCTATCATTTTTGGCCCTCTAGTGGGATTACTTGTTGGTTTAATTGGGCATGCAGTGAAGGACTCTCTTGCAGGCTATGGTCTGTGGTGGACTTGGATTATTGCTAGTGGTCTCTTTGGTCTAACTGTAGGACTCTTTAGAAAATACATTCGAGTAACACAAGGTGTTTTTGGGTTGAAGGATATTGTCTTCTTTAACCTCATTCAAATTGTTGCAAATGCTCTTGTTTGGGGTGTCTTGGCACCACTTGGAGACGTTGTGATTTATCAAGAAGCGGCAGAAAAAGTATTTGCCCAAGGGATTGTTGCAGGAATTGCTAATGCTGTAACTATAGCTATCGCAGGTACCCTTCTCTTGCTAGCTTATTCACGTACGCAAACTCGTTCAGGAAGTTTGAAAAAGGATTAACATAAGGGAAAAGGCTGGATAACCAGTCTTTTTCGATGTTTATAGATTAGTTAGGAAAGCAAGCTATGCTAGGACTCTTTTTGACGCTAAGATTTTAAGAGAAGAGACTGCAAGAAGAGTTCGATTTATGATAAAATAGAAGTCTAAGAAGCGAATGAAGAGAGTAAGATGAAAGAAGCTATAATTGAGTGGAAGGATTTCTCTTTCCAGTATGAAACGCAACAAGAACCGACCTTGCAAGGAATAGACTTGACTATTTATAAGGGAGAGAAAGTCTTAATTGTTGGGCCATCTGGGTCAGGTAAGTCTACCTTGGGTCAGTGTTTGAATGGGATTATTCCAAATATTTACAAGGGGCAGCCGTCTGGAGAATTTTTGATCAAGGGGCAAGCAGCCTTTAATATGAGCATCTACGATAAATCTCATCTTGTTAGCACGGTTTTGCAGGATACAGATGGGCAGTTTATCGGCTTGTCCGTGGCAGAGGATTTGGCTTTTGCTCTGGAAAATGATGTGACAGCTCTAGATGAGATGAAAAGTCGTGTTCATAAATGGGCTGAAAAGCTGGACCTTCTTCCTTTACTGTCTCAGCGTCCTCAGGATTTGTCTGGTGGTCAAAAGCAGCGGGTTAGTCTAGCTGGTGTCTTGATTGATGAGAGTCCGATTCTCTTGTTTGATGAGCCACTCGCCAATCTAGATCCCAAGTCAGGTCAGGATATTATCGAATTGATTGATCAGATTCATAAGGAGGAGGGGACGACGACTCTTATTATCGAGCATCGTTTGGAGGATGTTCTGCATAGACCTGTGGATCGGATTGTCTTGATAAACGATGGTCGTATCCTCTTTAATGGTGGCCCTGACCAGCTACTGGCGACTGATTTATTGACCCAAAATGGAATTCGCGAACCCCTTTATCTAACCACTCTCCGTCAATTGGGTGTGGATTTAGTTAAGGAAGAACAATTAGCGAATCTGGCTAACATGTCTATCTCAAAAGGTCAGGTTCAGTTGCAGACTGAATTGGTAAAAGAGACACCAGATTTGCAGTCACTTTTTAGACTAGATGATGTGTCTTTTTCTTATAATGATAGACCGATTTTAAAATCTCTTCATTTAGATATTAAAAAGGGTGAAAAAATTGCCATTGTCGGAAAAAATGGAGCAGGGAAGTCAACTCTAGCCAAGGCCTTGAGTAGCTTTATCCAGACTGAAGGCCGCTATCTGTGGGAAGGACAGGATATCAAAGGAGATTCGGTTGCAGAGCGGGCGGAACGAGTAGGCTATGTGCTGCAAAATCCCAATCAAATGATTTCAACCAATATGATTTTTGATGAGGTGGCTCTGGGACTACGTTTGCGAGGTGTGGATGAGAAGGAAATTGAAACGAGAGTCTATGAAACCTTGAAAATCTGTGGTCTTTATGAATTCCGTAATTGGCCCATTTCTGCCCTTTCGTTTGGACAGAAAAAACGTGTCACTATTGCCTCGATTTTGGTTTTAGGAGCTGAAATTATCCTCTTAGATGAACCGACAGCAGGTCAAGACCAGAAGAATTATACTGAGATTATGGAATTTCTCGAAGAACTGCATCAAAAAGGTCATACCATTGTCATGATTACCCATGATATGCAATTGATGCTGGATTATTCTGATCGTGCTCTTGTCATGGCGGATGGAGAATTGATTGCTGATACTGATCCAGCCAGTCTATTGAGTAATCCCGAGCTGTTAGTAAAAGCCAATCTAAAAGAGACTTCTATCTTCAACTTGGCTAAGAAACTCGACGTGGATCCACTTGCTTTAACGGCATTTTACAAAGAAAGGAGAGAAGGATGCAAGCAAAATTAATCGGTTACCAGCATAGAGATACTATGATTCATCGCTTGTCAGGAGCTGGGAAACTCCTCTTTTTCATTCTCGTGTCATTGGCGGCCATGATTAGCTATGATACCAGACTGCTTGTTCTGATTGCCATCTTTTCGGTCTTTCTCCTCTATTTGTCAGAAATCCGTTTTAAAGATGTTTCCTTTGTAGCCGTTTTTGCGACGGTATTTGCCGTTTTAAACGTTTTGATGGTCTATCTCTTTTCTCCCGAGTATGGGGTTGGACTTTACGGAGAGAGGAGTGTGATTTGGCAGGGAATCGGTGCCTACACTCTAACCAGCCAGGAGCTCTTTTATCTGCTAAATTTGGCTATTAAGTACCTTTGCACCATTCCTCTGGCTATTATCTTTTTGATGACAACCCACCCTAGTCAGTTTGCTTCCAGTTTAAATCAAATTGGTGTGCCTTACAAGATTGCCTATTCAGTCAGCCTGACTTTGCGCTATATTCCAGATTTGCAGGAAGAATTCTTTACTATCAAGATGTCTCAGGAAGCGCGTGGGATGGAATTATCCAAGAAAGCTTCTCTTATGCAACGAATCAAAGGCAATCTGCGCATTATTACGCCCTTGATTTTTAGCTCGCTCGAACGCATTGATACCATCGCGACCGCCATGGAGCTTCGACGCTTTGGGAAAGAGAAAAAACGCACTTGGTATAGTTATCAGGCCTTGAAAAAAGGAGACTATCTTACCTTGCTTTTGGCAGCCTTGTTTTTAGTAGCTAGTTTACTACTTATCTTGCAGAATCAGGGACGATTTTACAACCCTTGGAAATAGTATTGTCAAAGTTTTCATTAGATAAGTAAAGAGAAATTATTCTATAACTTTTTATTAATAGATTGTATGAGAAATAAAGTTAATAATTATATACTTGAAACTTTTTGACAAAACATGAATTAGCTTGTATATTTTATAGTAGAATTTACACTACAAAATCAAAGTTATTCAAATATAATCATTTTCAACTAAGTTCAGTGTCATAATGTAGAGACGATATAAAATAGTAAAAGTGCTTAATTTAAATCGTGTTAATTTCATTTTGTGTAAACATGAGAAAATTTGAATGTAGATAATGACGGGAGATGATTTACAATGATAAGTTTAGAGCTGTTGTCTAAAGAAAATAGTTTAGACGTCTATTTTTTTGAAAAAGAGAATCGAGAGTATTTTGAGCGGAATTTACCTCCTAGACCAGCTAACTATTTTGATTTAGAAGGTTTTAAAGAAATTACGAGAGAATTGTTAAGGGAACAAGAGAATCATGATGTCTACATGCATCTTATCAGAGATTCGCAAGGCGTTATGGTCGGAAGAATTAATTTAAGTGTTTTAGAGAATAATCGAAAAACAGCAGAACTTGGGTATAGGATTGGGGAAAATGTTAGCAATTTAGGTTATGCCAGCGAAGCGGTTAAACTCGTTTTAGAAAAAGCCTTCACGACTTATGGTTTCAATAGAATCATTGCAGGAACGGCAACAGGTAATCTAGCCTCTCAGAGGGTGCTTTTAAAAAATGGCTTCACCTTTAGTAGGGTTATAGAAAATGACTTACAAATTCATAATGAGTGGGTTCATACAGCAGTATTTGAGATAACGAGGTCATAATATCATTATTCCCAGTCCACAGATGGGTATAAAAGAGTAAGCAATTTTTGCAGATATTTAAGAATTTTCTCCTAGAAACCCTTGGAAATAGCTTGAAAAAATTGAAAAAATCAAGTCGTTTCTATTGACAATGATTCTGAAAGTGTTATACTAAGAAAGTAGTTTCGCTGATTTACTTCAAACCTGTTGTGAGGTAAGTTAACGATGCCTTAACCACGCTGTTTGCTGAGCTTGACTCCGGGCAGTGTGGCTATTTTTTTGCAATGGTGAAAGGAAGCAAGTCATGACAAATCACATTGTATTATTTGAACCACAAATTCCACAAAATACAGGTAATATCGCGCGTACTTGCGCTGCGACCAATTCTCCCCTCCACATCATCAAGCCAATGGGTTTTCCTATCGATGACCGCAAGATGAAGCGAGCTGGATTGGATTATTGGGATAAGCTAGAGATTTATTTTTACGAGAGTTTGGAAGATTTTATGTCTCAGATGAAGGGCAAACTCTATCTGATCTCAAAATTTGCTGAGAAAGTGTATTCTGATGTGGATTTATCGACTAACGAAGACCATTATTTTCTCTTTGGACGTGAAGACAAGGGCTTGCCTGAGGACTTTATGCGCGAACATCCTGAGAAAGCTCTCCGTATTCCCATGAATGATGAACATGTTCGCAGTCTCAATGTGTCTAATACCGTTTGCATGATTGTCTATGAGGCTCTCCGCCAGCAGAACTTTGCAGGTCTTGAGCTTGTTCATACCTATGAAGCAGATAAATTGAAATAAAAAATGAAAATGAACAAAATGCTTGCGCTTGCAAGCGTTTTTTGTTATGATAAAAGAGTCTTCAGGGCAGGGTGTGATTCCCGACCGGCGGTAAATTTGACTAGTTATTTTAGCTTTCTCGTCGTTGTCTTGTCTCGATATACTTTAAGTATTATCTTCGACTGCGACGCCTAGATAAATCTAAAATATCTTAGCCAAATAAGTCCGCGAGCGCAAGCTGATGTGGTGAGATTCCACAACCGACAGTATAGTCTGGATGGGAGAAGACGAAAGAATAGCTTTGTCTGTTCTGATAGATTTATAGCTAGATTGTAATCGCTTGCTTTTGTTTTCTTTAATAGAGTGAGAGGGAACTTTTGGGATATAAAAAGTGAGAATAGATAGAGGAATCCTTTCTAACTTCTTCTGATTTTATAGAAAATTGGAGGAACCTGTTATGACAAACACACGTCGACTTTCGACCATTGCGATTTTATCAGCCATTTCATTTGTGCTGATGTACTTTGACTTTCCGCTTTTACCAGCGGCGTCCTTCCTCAAGATCGAATTTAGTATCTTGCCAGTCCTTGTGGCTCTGGTGGTCATGGATTTGCCTGCTGCTCTAGGAGTTCTCTTGCTTCGCTCACTCTTGAAATTGCTTCTTAACAGCCAGGGAGTGAATACTTACATTGGTTTGCCAATGAATATCATAGCTTTGGGAGTTTTTGTCATCGTATTTGCTTTGATTTGGAAAAAGGAACGGACAACCCTTCGTTTCCTACTAGGCTCTCTAGCTGGAACTATTGGTTTAACCGTGGCTATGTTGGTTCTCAACTATGTTTACGCTGTTCCTTTGTACGCTAAGTTTGCTAACTTTGATATTGGAAAAATTTTGGGACTTTCCAACTACCTAATGACCATGGTATTACCTTTTAACTTGATTGAGGGTGTAATCTTTTCCGTTTCATTCTGGTTGTTGTACGTCCTTTTGAAACCAACCTTAAAACATTATGAAAGATAAACAAACATTTTTAATGAAGGGCAGTTTTGCCCTTTTACTTTTCGTTATTCTTGGCTATATGGTCAAATTTTATCCTGACACGCTGGTAGGTTTTGACCAACCGATTCAGACGGCAGTTCGAGGAGACTTGCCAAATTACTTGACTATTCTTTTCCTAGCCATCACACATCTGATTGATATCCCAGTGATTATCACTTGGGTTGTCATCGCAGCCTTTATCTTTTATCGTAAGCGGTGGAAGATAGAAAGTTTCTTTATGCTGGGAAATCTGGCTTTGGCAGGTCTTTTAATCGTGACCTTTAAAAATATCTACCAGCGCCCACGACCAGCTATTTTACATCTGGTGGAGGAGAAGGGATTTTCCTTTCCAAGTGGGCATTCTTTGGCAGTGACGCTGATGGTAGGTACTTTGATTATCATTCTCAGTCAACGGATTAAAAATCCAGTTTGGAGAAAAATCGTGCAAATCGTCCTTGGCCTCTACCTAGTCAGTGTACTGGTATCAAGGGTCTATCTGGGAGTTCACTATCCATCAGATGTTCTTGCCAGTCTCTGTGTGGGCTTGGGAGTCCTGTTTATCGAGTTTCCCTTCTATGATAAGCTCCGCTTCCAATGGCGATTTAAAGGTAAGCAGAAGTGAGCATCAAATTCCCTTGAGGAGAAAGAAATGAAAGTCAATATAAAAGCTCTTCATCCTACTCAACTATACTTATCAGAAAAGAAACTAGAAGGCATCCAGACACTTTATAAGTCAGCAGAAATAATCAATGTTGCTCCAATCAGTATTCTTGCCTTTGGAGATTACTTGTTGATTACAGATGGGCATCACAGGGCTTATCAGGCTTTATTGGCGGGTCAAGATACGATTTCTGCTGAGTGGGATAGAGATGGTGGTGATGAACTATATCATCTCTATGCGCAAGTCTGCGAAGAAAGAAAAATTTACTCTGTTCTGGATTTAAAAAATCATATCTTACCTCAAGATGAGTATAAAGCAAAATGGTATAACTGGTGTGAGGGTTTTAATCAAGCAGCAACTCTCTTATTGAAAAGGAAAGCAGATGAAACAGACCCTACAAATAGATAATACACTGCGTCTTGTTCCTTATTATCAGGTCAATCATTGTGAGGAAGCTTTTGCTTGGTATCAGGATGTGAACCTGGTTTACCTCGTAGATGGTGTGAAGAGACCTTATAGTCCAGCGACCCTGGAAGCTATGTATTCTTATTTGGATCAGCATGGAGAGCTTTTTTGGATTGAAGTCAAGGAGAAGGGAGAATGGTTTCCAATTGGGGATGTTACACTATCTCAGGATAATCTCCCCATTGTGATTGGGAATCCCGCTTACCAACATCGAGGACTTGGGAAAAAGGTTCTAAGTACTTTGATTGAATTGGCTCGAGTAAAAGGATGGAAAGAATTGAGAGTCAAGGAAATCTACACCTACAATCATGCTTCTAGGAGGTGTTTCAAGTCGCTTGGATTTGTGGAAAATGGAGCAACAGAAAAAGGAATGAGTTTTATATTGAAATTAATCTAGTCTAACTTGTTTTTTAACTAAAAATCTGATAAACTATGTAGTAATTGAATAGGAATCCGCAAGACTAGTAACTCAAGGGAAGTATATCAGGGAGGAGAGCCGTGACTGCAAGCTCTCTATATGAAAGCTGGGTGAATTCACTTGCGCATGGATTTAGAAATGAAGGTCTGACTTGTCAGATGAAAACGGATGGTACCGCGTGTCAACGCTCCGAGTGGAGTTTTTGGCATGTGGTTTTCTTTTTATCTTATGAGAGACTGATGGAGGAATTATGTCAACTATTGAAGAACAATTAAAAGCGCTTCGAGAAGAAACGCTGGCTAGCTTGAAGCAGATTACTGCTGAAAATGAAAAAGAGATGCAAGAATTGCGTGTCGCAGTCCTTGGGAAAAAAGGGTCGCTTACGGAAATCCTCAAAGGGATGAAAGATGTCTCTGCTGAAATGCGTCCAATTATCGGGAAACACGTCAATGAAGCTCGTGATGTCTTGACAGCAGCCTTTGAAGAAACTGCTAAGCTCTTGGAAGAAAAGAAAGTTGCTGCACAATTAGCTAGCGAGAGTATCGATGTGACACTTCCAGGTCGTCCAGTTGCGACTGGTCACCGTCACGTTTTGACACAAACCAGTGAGGAAATCGAAGATATTTTCATTGGTATGGGTTACCAAGTCGTGGATGGTTTTGAAGTGGAGCAAGACTACTACAACTTTGAGCGTATGAACCTTCCTAAAGACCACCCAGCCCGTGATATGCAAGATACTTTCTATATCACTGAAGAAATCTTGCTCCGTACCCACACGTCTCCAGTTCAGGCGCGTGCTATGGATGCCCATGATTTTTCTAAAGGTCCTTTGAAAATGATCTCACCAGGACGCGTGTTCCGTCGTGATACAGACGATGCGACCCACAGTCACCAGTTCCACCAAATCGAAGGCTTGGTTGTTGGGAAAAATATCTCTATGGCTGATCTTCAAGGAACCCTTCAGTTGATTGTGCAAAAAATGTTTGGTGAAGAGCGTCAGATTCGTCTGCGCCCCTCTTACTTCCCATTCACAGAGCCATCTGTTGAGGTGGATGTTTCTTGCTTCAAGTGTGGTGGAGAAGGCTGTAACGTATGTAAGAAAACTGGTTGGATCGAAATTATGGGGGCCGGTATGGTTCACCCACGTGTCCTTGAAATGAGTGGTATCGATGCGACTGTTTACTCTGGATTTGCCTTTGGTCTTGGACAAGAGCGTGTAGCTATGCTCCGTTACGGAATTAACGATATTCGTGGATTCTACCAAGGAGATATCCGCTTCTCAGAACAGTTTAAATAATGATTAGAAAAGTAGAAATGGCAGATGTTGAGGTGTTGGCTAAAATAGCCAAACAAACCTTTCGTGAAACATTTGCGCATGATAATACGGAAGAGCAGTTACAGGAATACTTTGAAGAGGCTTATAGTCTGAAAACTTTGTCAACTGAGTTGGGAAATCCAGAATCCGAAACCTATTTCATTATGCATGAGAAGGAGATAGCTGGTTTTCTCAAAGTCAACTGGGGAAGTGCTCAGACTGAGAGAGAATTAGAAGATGCTTTTGAAATTCAACGTCTCTATGTGCTACAAAAATTCCAAGGATTTGGACTTGGTAAGCAACTGTTTGAATTTGCTCTTGAACTTGCTACAAAAAATAGTTTTTTCTGGGCTTGGTTAGGTGTTTGGGAGCATAATACAAAAGCTCAAGTGTTTTATAATCGATATGGTTTTGAAAAATTTAGCCAACATCATTTTATGGTTGGTCAAAAAGTAGATACAGATTGGTTACTGAAAAAGAAATTAAGGTAAGAAGATGATTCTTCTATTGAAATGATAGGAAAGGAAAAGAACTAGAGTGGCAACTGTCATTCTGGAGAACTAAATTATGCTTGTATCTTATAAATGGTTAAAAGAATTGGTGGACATTGATGTGCCATCACAAGAGTTAGCTGAAAAAATGTCAACTACAGGGATCGAGGTAGAAGGTGTGGAATCACCAGCTGCCGGTCTCTCAAAAATTGTCGTCGGTGAGGTCTTGTCTTGTGAAGATGTGCCAGAAACTCACCTCCATGTTTGTCAGGTTAACGTTGGCGAAGAAGAAACCCGTCAAATCGTCTGTGGTGCACCGAATGTGCGTGCTGGTATCAAGGTTATGGTGGCTCTTCCGGGAGCTCGCATTGCGGACAACTACAAGATTAAAAAAGGGAAAATCCGTGGTTTGGAGTCACTTGGGATGATCTGTTCACTTGGTGAATTGGGAATTTCTGACTCAGTTGTACCAAAGGAATTCGCAGATGGCATTCAAATCTTGCCAGAAAATGCAGTACCAGGTGAGGAAGTCTTCTCATATCTAGACTTGGATGATGAAATCATCGAACTTTCTATTACACCCAACCGTGCGGATGCCCTTTCTATGCGTGGGGTGGCTCACGAAGTAGCAGCTATCTATGATAAGGCAGTCAACTTTAAAGAATTTACTCTTTCAGAAACTGACCAAGCTGCAGCAGATGCTCTTTCTGTAGGCATTGAGACAGACAAGGCACCTTACTATGCCGCTCGTATCTTGGACAATGTGACTATCGCACCAAGTCCACAATGGTTGCAAAACCTTCTTATGAATGAAGGAATCCGTCCAATCAATAACGTAGTGGACGTGACAAACTACATTCTGCTCTACTTTGGTCAACCAATGCATGCCTTTGACTTGGACACTTTTGAAGGGAATGACATTCGTGTGCGTGAAGCGCGTGCTGGTGAAAAATTAGTGACTTTAGATGGTGAAGAACGTGATTTGGACGTTAATGACCTAGTCATCACTGTCGCAGACAAGCCAGTAGCTCTTGCAGGTGTTATGGGTGGTCAAGCAACAGAAATCTCTGAAAAGTCTAGTCGTGTCGTCCTTGAAGCTGCAGTCTTCAATGGAAAATCAATCCGCAAGACTAGCGGTCGCCTCAACCTTCGTTCTGAGTCATCTTCTCGCTTTGAAAAAGGGATCAATGTGGCAACTGTTAACGAAGCCCTTGATGCGGCGGCTAGCATGATTGCAGAACTTGCAGGTGCGACTGTGCGTAAAGGTATCGTTTCAGCGGGTGAGCTTGATACCTCTGATGTGGAAGTTTCTTCAACTCTTGCTGATGTTAACCGTGTCCTCGGAACTGAACTTTCTTACGCGGATGTAGAAGACGTCTTCCGTCGTCTTGGATTTGGCCTTTCTGGAAATGCAGATAGCTTTACAGTCAGCGTCCCACGTCGTCGTTGGGATATCACTATTGAAGCAGACCTCTTTGAAGAAATCGCTCGTATCTATGGTTATGACCGCTTGCCAACCAGCCTTCCAAAAGACGATGGGACAGCTGGTGAATTGACTGCGACACAAAAACTCCGCCGTCAAGTTCGTACTATTGCTGAAGGAGCAGGTTTGACAGAAATCATCACCTATGCTCTAACAACTCCTGAAAAAGCAGTTGAGTTTACGGCTCAACCAACTAACCTTACTGAACTCATGTGGCCAATGACAGTGGACCGTTCTGTCCTCCGTCAAAATATGATTTCTGGTATCCTAGATACAGTTGCTTACAACGTGGCTCGTAAGAACAAAAACTTGGCCCTTTACGAGATTGGAAAAGTCTTTGAACAAACAGGTAATCCAAAAGAAGAACTTCCAAATGAGATCAACAGTTTTGCCTTTGCCTTGACAGGCTTGGTTGCTGAAAAAGATTTCCAAACAGCAGCAGTTCCAGTTGATTTCTTCTATGCTAAGGGAATCCTAGAAGCATTATTTACTCGCTTGGGACTAGAAGTGACCTATACAGCAACATCTGAAATCGCTAGCCTTCATCCAGGTCGTACAGCAGTGATTTCACTCGGTGACCAAGTTCTTGGTTTCCTTGGGCAAGTGCATCCAGTCACTGCTAAGGCCTACGATATTCCAGAAACTTATGTGACTGAGCTCAACCTTTCAGTCATCGAGGCTGCCCTTCAACCTGCTAATCCATTTGTAGAAATTACTAAATTCCCAGCAGTCAGCCGTGACGTTGCCCTTCTCCTCAAGGCAGAAGTGACTCATCAAGAAGTTGTGGACGCTATCCAAGCTGCCGGTGTGAAACGCTTGACAGATATCAAACTCTTTGACGTCTTCTCAGGCGAAAAATTGGGACTTGGTATGAAGTCAATGGCTTATAGCTTGACTTTCCAAAATCCGGAAGATAGCTTAACGGACGAGGAAGTCGCACGCTACATGGAAAAAATCCAAGCGTCTCTCGAAGAAAAAGTCAATGCAGAAGTACGTTAACTCATCAATCCATCCTTTGAGGTGGATTTTTCTTATGTGACTATTAGTCCGTCTCGCTCCGTTAGGTGCGAGACAAAAAAACCACCCGCTATGCGGGTGCGCGTCGAAGGTTATACCCAAAAAACTCCAAACGCGATACAATAAAGGTGTTCAAGCCAA